>CAYVDZ010000681.1:0-3510 GCA_964450575.1 uncultured Opitutus sp. | reverse complement strand
CCACTGATCTCCACTGATGTTCACTGATTCGGAAGAATACCAATCATCCAAATTCAGCAGTTTCTTTTAACCACAGATTACACTGATGAGCACGGATACAGACGATTACTAATGAAGAGGCACCTAACCGCAATTCACCCGCAAGGTGAAGGGACCGTAATTTATAATGCCTTGGTAATCTGTGCTCATCTGTGGAATCCGTGGTTTCAACTGTATTTTCCAGGATCATCGCCCCTGCTGCCCGAGGATCACTCGCGCGATCGCCCGGATTTTTGATTTCATTGCCTGGGAACAGTGCCCATCAGTGGTTAACCTCCGAATCCGTCCGCTGCTCCAATGAAAATCCCCATCCTCAATCTCAAACCCGCCTACGACGAGCTACGCACGGAGCTCGATGCCGCCTATCACCGGGTCATGGAATCCGGTTGGCTGCTCCTGGGGAAGGAACTCGAGGCCTTCGAAGCCGAGTACGCCGCCAGCGTCGGGGTGAAACACTGCGTCGGCGTCGCCAATGGCCTGGAGGCCATGCAGCTCGTGCTCATGGCTCGCGGGATCGGCGCAGGCGACGAGGTCATCGTGCCGTCACACGGCTATATCGCCACATGGCTCGCCGTAACCCATACCGGCGCCACGCCCATTCCGTGTGAACCGGATCCGGCCACCTACAATCTCGACCCGGCTCAACTCGAGGCGCTGATCACGCCGCGCACCAAGGCGATTCTTCCGATCCATCTGTACGGGCAGACCGCGGACATGATCGGCATCAACCGGATCGCGGCCCGCCATGGACTCTTCGTTTTGGAAGATGCGGCACAATCCCACGGCGCGCGCTGCCAGGGCCGGGCCGCCGGAGCGCTCGGGCACGCCGCCGGCGTCAGCTTCTACCCGAGCAAGAACCTTGGCGCCATGGCCGATGCCGGCGCCGTGACCACCCACGACGATGCCCTCGCCGACAAAGTGCGGCACCTGCGAAACTACGGCTCAAAGGTCCGATACCAGCATGACTACGCCGGCATGAATTCACGACTGAGTGAACTGCAGGCCGCCTTCCTGCGCGCCAAACTTCCGCACTTGGCCGGGTGGAATGCGCGTCGGGCGGTGCTGGCTCAGCGCTACCTGGAACAACTCGGCGACATGGGCGAGCTTACCTTGCCGGTCATCGCCGCCGGGCACGATCCGGTCTGGCATTTGTTTGTCATCCGCACCGACCGTCGCGATGCCTTGCAGCAGCACCTCACCAGCCACGGCATCGGCACGCAGATCCACTATCCGATTCCACCCCACCTCTCGCCCGCGTATCGCGCCGGAGGCTGGACCCGCGGGCAGTTTCCCCTCGCCGAACGTTTTGCCAACGAGGTCCTCAGCCTGCCGATCGGGCCGCATGTCACCCTGGCCGAGGTTGACGCGGTGTGCGACGGGATCCGATCGTTTTTCGCGTGAGTACAGAAAACACGGATACAGCGCCCGGCGGGATCGTTTACCCAGTGGACGAATTGCTGCCCGCGGCCTGGCGGCCGCTCGCGGAGGCGGGTCCCGTTCGCACCTTTAATCCGGGACTGCTGCGGGATGGCACCGGCTGGCTCTTCGCCTATCGCGTGGTCGCCACGGATGGCCAGCGCCGGATCGGTATCTGCCGCCTGGATACATCCTTCCGGGTGGTGCGCGATTCCCAGGTTCCCCTGAGCGACTGCCTGGTGGTCGATGGAACGACGCCTCGTGAGGCGTATCCAGAGGTGGCTCGGAGCTGGTTTGCCGATCCGCGGCTGTATCGGTTTGGCCAACGCCTGTTCATCTACTGGAACACGGGCTGGCACGAGCCCCGGAATCATCAGTTTCTGCAGGAACTCGACCCGCACTCTCTGCTACCCATGGGCCCGGCGCGAGAGCTGGTGCTGAACGGTTTCGTGCGTCAGAAGCTGGAGAAAAACTGGACCCTTTTCGGGAGGGACTGCGCCCAGGTATTCGCGGTGTATTCAATCACGCCGCACCGGGTGCTGGCGACCTCACTGGAGACGGAGGGCGATATCGTCTTCGAGGACGTGGCCGTTACGCCGTTGCTTTTGGGCGATTATCCTCCGTGCCACGGCGGCCTCCGGGGCGGGGCGCCGCCGCAGTGGACGGGCCGAGACTATCTTTCGTTCTGCCATTCCGTTCATCATGGCGCGAGTGGCTATCGTTACGCCGCGGCCGCGTACCGTTTTTCCGCGACGGCGCCGTTCGCGCCCACTCACCGTCCCCGCACGACCTTGCTTCTGCACAACCCGTTCGGAGGCCAGCGCGACCATCCCGCGCTCAACCCGGCCGTGGGCGAGGTGGTCTATCCCTGCGGTGCCGCGCGGGACGGCGATCGCTGGCTCGTGAGCCACGGGATCAACGACGAACACTGCGCAATTTCGTTCATCGATGACGCCCGGATCGAGGCGACGTTGGTGGAAGTGACGAGAGGGGAGTAGCGAGTGACGAGCGGCGGAGGGATGGCTTATCTGGAAGCGATCATCCTGAAACCGCAGTTGAAGCCACAGATTGCGCAAAAACAGGAAAAGACCGGGAGGAATGCTAATCTCCGTTGATCTATCAAACTCGGAATGAACCTCTGAGATCAGATTTCAGAGTTCGAAAAATTAGCGCTCATTAGCGAAGATTAGCGTTCCCTCCTGTCTTGGTTTCTCCGTCTCGTCCGCAGATTCTGTGAGTGAAGCCTCCGCGTTTTCCAAGTGCGGGATCGTGACGGAAAAGACCGGGAGGAATGCTAATCTCCGCTAATCTATCCCGCCCGGGATGAACGCTGAATCTGCAATTCTCTGTATCCGTGTAATCCGTGTAATCCGTGGTTAATCCGAACTGCCGAGTTTAGGATAAAGGAGGTCTGGGCCTCCTGCGTCGGCGAGATGGCTTCGTCACTACCACCCCTATGTCACCTGCACCCTGGTTTGGGTCGCCGACTGCTGCGTCCATTCGCTGCGTGCGCCTTCAAAACAGGATTCCGCTTTACAGCTCTTGGAAACCGAACGTTAAGGCACTGTGGCCGCTCGTCTCACGCAGAATATCCTGTTCGCCTTGTTCGTGGATCCAGCGCGCATGATCGGCGGGCTCTGGACGCGGCGAGACTTGGTGTGGCAATTCACGAAGCGCAACATCGAGCTGCGCCACCGCGGCAGCCGGCTGGGGGCATTCTGGGCCTTACTGAATCCCCTCTCGATGCTCGGACTCTATTTCGTGCTCTTCGGGGTGATTTACGATCAGCGCTTCAACGTTTTACCCGGGGAGACGCGATACGACTTTTCTCTCGCGCTCTTTCTCGGCCTGGCGCTCTTCCACGTTTTTTCGGAGACCGTCGCCGTGTCACCGGCTTTGATCATCTCGAACCCTAACTTTGTCAAAAAGGTGGTTTTCCCCCTCGAAGTCCTGCCGGCCGCCCAGATTGGAGCGGCGGCGTTTCACCTCGCGGTCGGACTCGGCTTGGTCCTGATCGGGAGCATTTTCAGCACGGCGGGTCTCACGCTTCATTTC
>CAYVDZ010000680.1:0-3514 GCA_964450575.1 uncultured Opitutus sp. | reverse complement strand
ATGATAAAGTTTTCGCCGCGACCCGCCAACTCGTCGCGCTCGGCTGCACCATGCTGCACAAGAAAACCTGCTCGGTCTTCCGCGGCAACATCGGGGCCGAGTTCGACGCGATGCTCGACGCCGCGGACGGCGAGTTCTGCGTGGTGAGCCTCGCGTTCCCCAAAAACGGACGCCAAACTAGCCATGGCGTCCACACCGTCAACGGCCGCCGGCTCGAAGATTCTCCTTTTGTAAACGATCCGGTGCATCCCACCCGCGAATCGAACCTGGTCATAATTTTGGGGGCACAAACCCACCGTCGGGTAGGCTTGGTCACCCTTGAAGAAGTACGGGCCGGCACCGCCGCGCTGCGCGCCACTCTCAACGCACGGCGCGCCAGCTGCGACTACTGCATCGTAGATGCCGTCGAACAGGCGGACCTCAGTGCGCTTGCCGCAGTCGTCCATGATTTTCCGTTTCTCGCCGGCAGCTCTGCCTTGGCCGAGGAGTTGCCAAAGTTTTGGCCCCACCGAGTGGCGCGCGATCTTTTAGCCGGCCGGAGTTTTTCCGATCCAAATGGTGTGCTTATCGTCTCCGGCAGTCTTACTCCTCAGACGAGGGCCCAGACTTCCGCTCTGATCGCATCAGGCACGCCGGCCATCGTGCTCGATTCCCGGTTGGTTTTCAATGAGGCCACGCGTCGCACCGAAATTGAGCGAGCGACGCAGGCCGCGCTGACACCCCTTCGCGCCGGCCGGGATACTCTCGTCATGGCAGGCCAGGAGGACGGCATCGTGAGCGCGACGAAAGCGGCCGGCGAACGCCACGGTCTCGACCCACTGGCCGCGAGCAAAGTCGTGTCGGCTGCGCTCGCCGAGGTTGCGCACGCCCTCGTAGACGCCACGGGCTTGAAGCGCCTCGTGGTCGCGGGCGGCGATACCAGCGGCACCGTTTGCCGCCGGCTCGGCATTCGTGGAAACCTCGTGCTCGCAGAGATCGCGCCCGGTTTGCCTTCCGGGTTGGCGCTCGGGCGCGACCTGTTGATTGTGCTCAAGTCGGGAAGCTTCGGCGGCCCGGATTTTATCGCCAACGCCGTCGCCCATCTAAAAACCCTCAGCTCCTCCTCACCATGAAGTTTCCCGGTCTCGTAGAGATGCACGTCCACACTGCGCCCGACGTCCGCCCGCGGCGCCATACCGATGCCGAGGTCGCGCAACTCGCCCGCTCGGCAGGCGCAAAGGCCGTCGTGCTCAAATCCCATCATGTGCCGACCATGGAGCGCGCCCGGCAGGCGGAGCTGGCTACGCCCGGCGTGAAGGTCATGGGCGCGATCGTCCTGAATCTTCCGCAGGGTGGCCTCGATCCGGCCGTCGTTGAAAGCGCCCTCAAGCAGGGCGCTCGGATCGTGTGGTTGCCCACAATCCACGCCGAAAACCACCGACGCAAAGAGGGCCACAGCGATGGCATTGTGACCGTGCGCGGCGGACGTGTCGTCGCCGCAGCCGAGGCCATCTTCGCGCACATCGCCGCCGCCGATGCGATCCTGGCCACAGGGCATCTCAGTGCCGACGAAATTCCGGTCGCGGTCGCCGCCGCCTCGGCGTGCGGAGTGCGCAAGATCGTGGTGACGCATCCCGAGCATCAAGTCGTCGGCATGGACATCGAGGCGCAGCGCGTGCTCCTCCGCAATTTCCCGGTCTATTTCGAGCGTTGCTACGCCCAACCTATTGGCGGTGGTCGCTACGCGGACAACCTCGAAACCAACTTACGGGCGATCCAAGCGCTCGGTGCTGACTCCACCGTCCTGGCGACGGACGCCGGGCAGGTGGAGAACCCGTCTTGGGATGAATGCTGGGCGTACATCTTTAAATTCCTTCGCCTGGCCGGAGTCAGCGAGAGCGAGCTTACCAAGATGTGCGTCACCAATCCGTCCGACCTCCTTGGCCTCGCTGACTGTTTTGAACCCCACAGCAAAAAGTGATCAGTGCCACCGTTTCCGAAGAGCCGTCGGCGCGTTGCCGGTGCACGCGGGCGACAAAGGGCGTTTCGCTGAAGGGAACAGCGGGCGGGGCTTGATTACGTGAATCAAACGCCGGATAACGCGACGGCTCTGGGTCAGTTTCGGGAGTTTCTTGAACGCAAGCCGGCGGGAAAGCCTTTCTTTCTCCAGCTCTGTTCCAGCGACCCGCATCGTCCTCTCACCACGCCCGGACTGGTAAAGCATGATCCGTCCAAGCTGAAGCTTCCCGCGCATCATCCTGATACATCCGGCGTGCGTGAGGACTTCGCTTGTTACTATAACGAGATCGCTCACTTCGATGTATTCTTTGGTGAAGTCATGGCGGAGCTGGAACAGCGAGGCCTCGCGGGAACACGTTGGTCGTATTCATGGGGGATTACGGCGCCGCCCAGTTCCGCGACAAAGGCACACTCTATGAATTCGGATTAATGTTCCGCTGCTGGTGCGATGGCCGGGCCGCGTCAAGCCCCACTCCAGTGCCGTCGAACTCAGCAGTGGCGAAGACCTGGCGCCCGCCTGACTGGAGGCCTCGGGAGTGCCTGTACCGCCATTCAGCAGGAGCTCAGCGCCGCCCTTCACGCGTGGATGATCATCGAACGCGATTATCTCCCACTCCCCGTTGCTCCCGAGCCCCGCGTTCGCCCCGGGGCGAGGTAAATAACCGAATCACGAACGACGGCTTGGCGGGTAACACCGCGGAGGTGTTTTCTTCCCGTTCCGATGCTTGCAGTCTCGGGAGCGGGAATATTCCGTTGGGAAATTTCCCGATATTTTTTGCTCCGGAGGGGGATAGCTCCATCGTGAGCGTCTCCCTTGTGAATGGGTCGCCGTCGTTCCAATCGGACAACTCATCTTCAAACAACAACCTACGATTTAAAAGAACATGGACACCTCCACTTTAGCCACCGGCGGAAAATGCCCTTTTCCTCATCCGCACAGCGGCACCCCGAAACCGACGCTCACCACCGCCGGAGGCCGGACGAACCGTGATTGGTGGCCGAATCAGCTGAACCTCAAAGTGCTCCATCAGAACGCCGACGTGTCCGATCCCATGGGCACGGACTTCGATTACGCCAAGGAGTTCAAGTCGCTCGATCTGCAGGCGGTGAAGCAGGACCTCACCGCGCTGATGACGAACTCGCAGGATTGGTGGCCGGCGGACTTCGGGCACTACGGGCCCTTCCTTATCCGCATGGCTTGGCACAGCGCGGGCACTTACCGCACTGGTGATGGCCGCGGCGGCGCTGGCGCTGGGCAGCAGCGTTTTGCGCCGCTCAACAGCTGGCCGGACAACGCCAATCTCGACAAGGCGCGCCGCCTCCTGTGGCCGATCAAACAAAAATACGGCAGGAAGATCTCCTGGGCCGACCTCCTGGTCCTCGCTGGCAACTGCGCGCTCGAGTCGATGGATTTCAAGACCTTTGGCTTCGGTGGCGGTCGCGCGGATGTGTGGGAACCGGAGGAGGATGTTTACTGGGGCGCCGAGGACACGTGGCTGGGCGACAAGCGCTACAC
>CAYVDZ010000679.1:0-3517 GCA_964450575.1 uncultured Opitutus sp. | reverse complement strand
CTCCGAACGTTGCCAGTGAAGGCCCCTTGGCGGCGATTAAAACGCGGATGGGGTCGGGGCCGTTGACGGTCAGGCCTTGGATCAAGACTTGATCGCCCGTACCGGCGAAACCACGAACCGAGAGATTGGCGAGACGCGTGCCCGGAATTTCATCCGAGGCGCGGACCTGGCCGCGAAGTTCCCCGCCGGCGAACGCCGTGCTATGGAAGTTGAGATACAAATTACCGCTCAACAGCGCGATCGGGTCGGCATTGCCCATGGGAATATCGAAGCTGCCGGAGATATGCCCGTTGGCACTCGTGTAACCGCCAGCATTGGCGTTATTGCCGAGATTCACGGACACCGGACCACTCACGCCGGGAGCGCCAACGTGGAAGTGTGAATTGCTGAACGGGTTGTTAAAATTGAACAGGGACATCCGCAAGCGCACCGAATGGGTCGCCGGGTTGTAGTACATGACCGCGGCCCCGAAGTCGTTCAGAGCCGAAAAATTCACGTTGGGAAACGCCGCCTGCTCCTGCGCCACGTCCATATTCGCCACCAGTCGTTTCGGCTGCGCCATCAACTGACCGCGAATTTCTCCACCCGGAAACTGCGCCGAGTGAATGTTATAATAAGCGCCACTCTGGAGCAGCTTGATCCGATCGCCGCCGTACGTGATACCGCGAAGGGTAGCCCGGAGGTTCGACCCGGTGCGGGTGTAAACGGCATCGCCACCCAAGTTCGTCACGACGGAGCCATTCGTCCCGGCGGGCGCCTCATGCAGATGCGAGCCAGTGGCGAGATTGGCCATGCTCTCGATCGAGACAATCAGATCAAAGGTATTGCTGGCCAAATCATAGAGCATGATGGCGCTGCCTCGCGCCGGCGAGGAAGTCGCCGGGACTTCCTGCGTTGGGCTGAGCGTCGCGCGCAGTTCAATGACTTGAGCAGAGACCGGGGCAAGCGAGGCGCAGATCGCGCCGACCAACATCAATCCACCGTGCAGGGCGATTTTCATAAGAATAAAAGATCGTAATCGAGTCCTTGGACAAGGCACGTTTCGAAAGGTAACGACTTGGTCGGAATTGAGCAGACTGCTAAGTGACGAACAGAGCCAACCGTCACATAGCCGCGGAGATGCCGTGACCAGAAGACCGTTAGCGAGAGTCGCGGCGCCCTCCGCCCGCCACAGCACCGCCCTTCGAACGTCGTAAACGCATCGGAATTTCTCCTAAAAACTCCACCCGGTTTGATTTGAACTTGTGCACGATCGAGGCGAGTAATGCGCCTTTCATGTTTCCACGTCGCTCCGCCACCCCCAGACGCCCCTTGCCCCGGGGCAAGGATCCCACCTCATGAACGACACTCTTCGTCAGTTCCGCGACTTTTTCGTTTCGCTGAAGCTCACCGTGGCGTTGCTGGTCCTCGGCATTATCCTGGTTTTTGCGGCCACGCTCGACCAGGTGAACCTCGGCATCTGGGCCGTGCAGGAAAAATATTTCCGCACCCTATTCGTGCTGTGGCGGGTGGGTGATGTCCCGGTCCCGGTCTATCCCGGCGGCTACTTGCTGGGCGCGCTTTTCCTCGCAAATCTCGTCTCGGCCCATGTCTATCGCTTCAAGCTTTCGTGGAAGAAGTCGGGCATTTTTCTCATTCACGTGGGACTGATCCTGTTGCTAATTGGCGAGCTGTTCACCGGCCTGTGGCAGGAAGACTTCAGCATGCGGCTGGAACAGGGTAAGACAAAGAACTACTCGGAAAGCTTCCGCGACAATGAAGTCGCCATCGTCGACACGACCGATCCTCTGATTGACGAAGTGGTCGCGATTCCCGAACAAGCCGTGGCCCGGGGTGAAACCATCCAACACCCGAAACTGCCTTTCCGCGTGATCGTTCGGGAGTATTTCCCAAACTCCGCCCTTCGTCCGCGCACGCCTGAGGGCGAAGCACCGGCCGCCCGGGCCGCCGAAGCTCCGTCCAAAGCCACCCAGGGGATTGGCCCGCGGGTGATCGCGATACCGCTGCCCATGACGTACAAGCAGAATGAACGCAATATTCCCGCGGCCTTCATCGAGCTGGTTGGCACCGAGGGGTCCATCGGCACCTGGCTCGTCTCCGCCGATCCCCGGCTCGACCCGCAACGGGTCGACTACGGTGGCCGCACCTACACCGTCGCGATGCGGTTTACCCGCTCCTACAAACCGTTCGAGTTGACGCTGCAAAAATTCAGCCATGACCGTTATGCCGGTACGGAGATTCCGAAGAATTTCTCCAGCAACATTCGCCTGAAAACCCCCGATGGTCAGGACGACCGCGAGGTTCTCATCTACATGAACAATCCGCTGCGCTACGCTGGATTTACGTTCTACCAGGCTAGTTTCGAGCCCGGCAATGACCGCGTCACCATCCTGCAAGTTGTCAGAAACCCCAGCTGGCTCATCCCTTATATCGCTTGCACGTTGATGACGCTCGGACTCCTTGTGCAATTCGGCATCCATCTGTTCGCGTTCTTCGCCAAGCGCCGCATCCTCCGACCCTCTCTCGCATGAAAAAGCTCCTCCCGATTCTTGCCTTGGTGGCCGCCCTCGGGTTCGTGGCGCGCACGCTCATTCCCGCGCAAAATCCCGGGGACTTCAATATCAAGGGATTCGGCGAACTGCCGGTCCTCGTCAACGGTCGCATCAAGCCTTTGGATACAGTCGCACGCACCTCCCTGCTGCAACTGCAGGAACGCCAGCGCGTGAGTTCGCCGCTCACCGGCGAGCTCGTGTCCTCGCCCTCCGAATGGCTGATCGAGGTGGTCTTTCGTCCCGAGAAGGCGGATACGTTTCCCACCTTCGCGATCAACAACCCCGACTTGCTCGCCCTCATCGGCAAGACGGAGGACAACCTCAAAATTACCTACGACAGCACCGCCCTGAAGGTGCTTTCCGTGGCGGGCTTCGTTCCCAGTCGCCATCGCCGTTTTTCGCTTCAGGAGCTCACCCCGCATATCAAGGTGATCCAGGATCAGGCACGACTTGCCGACCCGATCGAGTCCGCTCTGCGCACACCGTTCCAGCGTTCAGTGCTTCAGCTCTACTCGAGCCTGGTGCATTATCAACGCCTGCGACACGCGTTGGTCGCTCCGAACCGGACCGACTTCCTCGGCGACTTGCTCAAGTTCCAGGACCAGGTCGGACCGGGCGTGGCTGCTTTTCTCGCGAAACAACGGGGTGAGCCCCACGACGAAACCCTGGTCGCGGCCATCGCCGAGATCGGCGACCAGTTCATGATCATGGCCGAATCAACGAACTTGCTCGTCGTTCCGCCGGCCACCGACAACCCCGACCTCACCGCTTGGAAGCCAGCCGGAGCCGCCTTGCTGGAAACGTTTCGCTCCGGCCGCGTGGATGCAAGTGCCCTCGCCTACGCCGGATTCGCCCATGCCTGGCGGAACAATCAACCCGAGCAGTTCAACAAGCTCCTCCAGCTCTTCAACGCTGATTTGGAGAAACGTTTCGCGCCGCAGCTGAGCAAGGTGAAGGCGGAAACC
>CAYVDZ010000678.1:0-3519 GCA_964450575.1 uncultured Opitutus sp. | reverse complement strand
GAAGCGAACCGCGCGAAGAGCGACTTCCTGGCGATCATGAGCCATGAAATTCGCACGCCGCTGAATGCCGTGATGGGCTTTGCCAACCTGCTCGCCGAAACCCGATTGGACGAGTCGCAACGCGGATATGTAAAGACGATCACCAACGAAGGCGCACGATTGAAATCGTTGATCAACGACGTGCTGGATCTCACCAAAATGGAAAAAGGCCACCTCGAGCTGGAGCGGCTCCCGCTTGCCCCCGTTGAGATCGCCCATGATGTCCTCCGTTTGTTCAGCGCGCGGGCCAAGGAGAAGAACGTGGAGCTTCGGCTCGAAGCTCACCTCGCGGGACCGCTGTTGGTCACAGGTGATCCCCTGCGCCTCCGCCAAATCCTCGTCAACCTAATCGACAACGCGATCAAGTTCACCCCGACCGGCACCGTTTCCCTATTCCTCACCTGGGACGCGCCCATTGACGCACACGCGCACGGTCTCCTTCGGATCCGGATTATCGACAGCGGCATCGGGATCGCACCGGAAAAACTGAAGAATCTCTTTCATATGTTCACGCAGGCCGACTCGTCGACGACCCGGCGGTTTGGGGGCACCGGCCTGGGCCTGGCAATCTGTCAACGATTGGTTCATTTGATGGCAGGCGAAATCTCGATTCAAAGCAGCGCCGAGTCCGGATCCGTTTTCGCAGTCACCCTGCCATTTCTTCCGCTCGCGACTGAACCGGGCGCGCGGACTGAAACGCATGAACCGGAACTGAACTTAGGTCACCGACCTCGTATTCTGATCGTCGACGATATGGAAACCAATCGCTTCCTCATGGAAGTCTTCCTCCGTCGCAACGGGTTTGAACCCGAACTCGCGGCCGGTGGCGAAGAGGCGGTCCGCCTTGCGACGACCAAGGAGTACGATGCTATTCTGATGGACCTGCAGATGCCCGAAGTGGACGGGTATACTGCGACGCAACGAATCCGCGCGCAGCAACCGGCCCACCAGCGTACGCCGATCATCGCCCTCACCGCGTCGATCGCCCGGGGAACGCGGGAAAAATGCCTGGCCGCCGGGATGAACGATCACCTGACCAAGCCGCTGGACCTATCCAAGTTCAAAGGGCTCTTGCAGCGGCTGATCATGGACGGACGCGCTCCGAACGTTTAGCTTAAATTCGGCAGTTCAGATTCGCCACGGATGACACCGATGGCACGGATACAGAGAATTGCAGGGCCATGAGCACCTGACTGGGATTTACCCGCAAGGTGAAGGGCCCGAAATGCAGAATGCCTTGGTAATCTGTGTCCACCAGTGAAATCTGTGGATCCAACTGCATTCTCCAGGTTTAGTTGGACGTCAGACCGAGAGGCGCGCGCAGGAACCTACCGGCCCCCACCCCGCGCGCCGACGCTCACCGCGCCTGAGCGGCGACGGCCTGTTTCGCCATTTCGGCGATATCGGCGGACGGCAAAACCACAAACCCGGCGCGGGAACCGTTGGCAAAATGCTGTAAGGTAATTCCAAGTACGCGTCCATCCGCGCTGAATACAGGTGACCCCGGCGCCTGTTCACTCATCAGGTAGAACCGCCGGGGCCGCTCGACCACGCCGATGACCTGGATCTTCCGCAACAAGGGAACCCGCTGCAGCGTCTTCGGGGCTCGCGCCAGAAAGTAGAAATCCTCCAAAAGGGCGCCTTCCACCGCCTCCTCGAGTTTCACATGCGCAAATTCCCGCGACGCATCCGGGGTCTCGGGCGCCATGAAGGCGAGGTCGAGATCCGCGTCCTTGAGGACAAATCGTGCCGGCAATTCCCGTCCGTCCGCGAGGCGCAGTTTCACTTCCTTGAAATCGGAACCCACGATTTCCGGACCACGACCGCCGGCCCCGCCGCCCATCGCTTGAAACGTCGCCTGCGGATCGACCGCTCCGAGCGTGGTCACCGTCAAGCCATCCTTCGAGATCACTGTACCATTAACCTCGATACGTTGTTCGCGGGGCGGCGCCTCCCGACCGTCCATCTTGAGCCGCAACGTCACGACGAGTTCGATCCCGACGATCGCGTCGGCATAGCGGTCCACGAGTTGCCGGCCGTTCGCGACCTCAGGCGCAGCGGCATGACCGATACTGAGTGGCGCCATCACGGCAAGCAGGGCAGCGGCGAAATACGGGCGGCAGACGTTCATGGTTGGGCTTGGATCGGCTTGAGGTTGATCTCGACAAAAAGAGTTTGTCCGCGACGGCGCACCAGCAACACCCACCAGTCTTTCTCCGCCGCATCCGCCCGGGCCTCTTTCAACTCTTCCAGGTTGGTGATGCGCTTCCCGCCTGCCAGCTCGATGACATCGTCTGACCGCAAACCGGCCAGCGAAGCCCAGCCCGCGGGCACCGCGCTCTCGACGAGCACGCCCGTTGTATCGGTCGGAAGCTGCAGGCGCACCCGGTCGTCGAACGCGATCTCGCGCGCGGAAAACTCCAGTTGGCTTTCATTCCACCACGGCAGTTCGGCAGCCGGCCGGGGCTGCTCCTCGAGCATCACGGTAACGTTAAGCGTCTGCCCTTCACGCCAGATGGAGAAAACCGATTCGGTGCCGGTGCGATACTGCCGGATCTGCCGGGCAAGGACATCGGTATCCTCCGGGCGACGCGCTGAGACGGGCGTACCATCCAGCGACAGCACCACATCACCCACCTTCAGCCCGGCTGCTTCGGCTTTGGTGCCGGGGTAAATCCGGGTGAGGCGCGCCCCGCTTTCCGCTTTGATTCCAAGCCGCTGCGAGAGTTTGGGTGTGAGCGGTTGCGACGACGCTCCCAGCCAGGCCTTCAGCGCCTGCGGCGTTTGGTTACGCTCCTCTTCGGTGCGAAGATCAATGACCGAGTTTAAAATTGCCCCATCGCGGCGAACGCTTGCCAACACGGTCCGCATGCCTTTCGGCGCGTCTTTCAACAAGGAATCCGTGAGGGCGCGTAGTTCAGTGACATTACCCACATTTTGCCCGTCCACCGCGATCAAGACATCCGAGCGCCGCAGCGTCGGCTCTCCCTGGCCGCTCGGGCCGGCCGGGCGGATGTTTTCCAACCAAACGCCGCGTGTATCCGGCAATCGCTCGTCGCGCGATAATCGCTGGGTCACATCGCGAACCACCGCTCCCCACCCGCGCAACTCGACGTTATCCGCTTGCGCTGGCTCCCGCGGCGTGCGTTTCAGGCGGGCGGTTTGCTTCTGACCGGCCCGAATAAATTCGACGGCGAAATCCTGTCCGGGAACCCCACTCGCCTCGAGCCGGTTGAAATGCGCCACCGCCTTCTCCTCCGCGCTTTCGATCGCATGCCCGTCGCCCGCCACGATCAAATCTCCCGGCTGCAAACCCGCATTCGCAGCGGGCGAGCCCGCCGCGACATCGCCCACGATCACGCCCGGGCCGCGCCCGTCCGACTCGAGCCGCGCCTGCACGTTGAGGCCCGACCAGCCGCGAAGAACCCGGCCATGTTTGATCAAACTCTCCGCCACCGTGCGCGCGAGGTTACCCGGGAT
>CAYVDZ010000677.1:0-3546 GCA_964450575.1 uncultured Opitutus sp. | reverse complement strand
CAAGCGCACGCAGCAGCGGTTAAATCCCGACGTTCTCACGCTCGGTTTTGCGCGGCGGTTTGCGACCTACAAACGGCCGAACCTGCTCCTGCGCGATCCCGAGCGCCTGCTGCGCATCCTCACGAATCCGCAGCGGCCCGCGCAATTGATCCTCGCGGGCAAGGCGCATCCCGCCGATGCGGCAGGGCAGGCGTTGATTCAGGAATGGACGCGTTTCATCCGGCGAACGGATCCGTCCCCTCCGGTAATTTTCCTGGCCGACTACGACATGTTGATGGCCGAATATTTGGTGCAGGGGGTCGACGTTTGGATCAACACGCCGCGCCGACCGTGGGAGGCGAGTGGCACGAGCGGGATGAAAGTGCTCGTCAACGGCGGCCTCAATCTCTCGGAGCTGGACGGTTGGTGGGCCGAGGCCTACGCGCCCGAAGTCGGCTGGGCGTTGGGGGACGGAGAGGAACACGGTGACGATCCGGCGTGGGATGCCGCCGAAGCTGAGGCGCTCTACGAACGGATCGAGCACGAGGTGATCCGCGAGTTTTATACCCGCGACGAGCGGGGCATCCCCGTCGCGTGGGTCGCGCGCGTACGCGAAAGCATGGCGCGGTTGACGCCGCAGTTTTCCGCCAACCGCACGGTGTACGAATACACCGAGCAGCACTACTTGCCGGCGGCAACCGCTTACCGCCAGCGCGCCGCGGACAAGGGTCAGGGCGCACAGAACATCGTAAACAAACACTACGCGCTCGAACAAAACTGGTCAAAACTCGGATTCGGTCCGATGAAAATCGAAACCCACGGCGATCAACAGGTGATGGAAGTCGACGTTCGACTCTCAGGCCTCGACGCGAACGCCGTGCGGGTCGAACTCTACGCGGATGCCCGCAACGGTAGTAAAACCGTGCGGCAGGAGATGACGCGACTGCGCGATCTGCCGGGCGCGCCCGGAGGCGTTTACAGCGCGACAGTTTCGGCGTCACGGCCAGCGGGCGATTTTACCCCACGCTTGGTCCCGCACGTTGACGGGCTCTCGGTGCCGCTGGAGGCAGGGCAGATTCTCTGGCAGCGATGAGCCACCAAGGTTTCCGAAAATGAAAAAACGAACCATGATCAGAACCCTCTTGGTCGATATTGGTGGCGTTCTACTGACGAACGGCTGGGACCATCTCTCCCGCCAGGAGGCGGCCAGGACGTTTCACCTCGATTGGGAGGAAATGGACGATCGGCACCGCATGAATTTCGATACGGTTGAAGTGGGCAAGCTCACGCTGGAAGACTACCTCGACCGCGTTGTTTTTGATCGTCCACGAACATTCACGCGGGCGCAGTTTCGTCGCTTCATGTTCGCGCAGTCGCAGCCGTTTCCCGAAATGCTCGGACTGGTTCGCGAACTCAAAACCCGATACGAACTCAAGGTCATCGTGGTGAGCAACGAAGGCCGGGAAATCAACGCGCATCGGATTCGCACTTTCAAACTCGCGGAATTCGTGGACGCCTTCGTCTCCTCTTGTTTCGTGGGGCTGCGCAAACCCGACGTGGGCATCTTCCGGCTCGCGCTGGATCTGGCCCAGACGCCGGCGAGGGAAATCGTCTATCTTGAGAACACCGCGCTTTTCGTCGAGGTCGCGGCCGGGTTGGGCATTCGCGGCATCGTGCACACCGACTATCGCAGCACGCGGGCCAGGCTGGCGGCGCTCGGGCTGGAATGCGCTGGAGAGACGGGAGGCCAAGAATGACGCCATCCGGGCCCAGCGTGCTTACGATCAACGGCGGTTCATCGAGCATCAAGTTCGCGTTGTTCGAATGCGGGGCGACTTTGAAACGCATCTTTGCCGGAAAGATCGAGGGCGTCGGCCAGCCTCAAGGGAATTTCGCCGTGGAGGGTTCAGGCGAGAGCGAAAACTTTTCCCGACCGCTCGTTGCACCCGATCACGCGACAGCGGTCAGCGCCCTGATCGATTGGTTGGAGCCTCGAATCAAGCACCGCGCTCTGGCCGCCATTGGGCACCGGGTGGTGCATGGCGGACCGAAGTATTGGGAGCCGACGCGCATCACCCCGAAACTCGTGACGGAACTGCGCCGGATCATTCCCTTCGATCCGGAACACTTGCCGGAGGAGATATTACTGATGGAGGCGTTTCATCGCCGATTCCCGAAGCTTCCCCAGATCGCCTGTTTCGACACCGCGTTTCATCACGACCTGCCGCGCGTGGCACAGCTCCTGCCGATCCCGCGTCGCTATGAAGCGCTGGGCGTGCGGCGTTATGGGTTTCATGGGCTTTCCTATGCCTTCCTGCTGCAGGAACTGGAGCAGGTGGCGGGGAAACGGGCCGCCGAAGGGCGCGTGATCCTCGCCCACTTGGGCAACGGCGCGAGCCTCGCGGCGGTCCGAGGTGGCCGCTGCCTGGATACTTCCATGGCGCTCACGCCGGCCGCCGGACTGGTGATGGGCACCCGCTCGGGAGATGTGGATCCCGGGCTCGTTTCATTTCTCGCCCGCAGCGAGCAAATGACGCCGGTGCAATTTGACCGGATGATGAATCATCAGTCGGGACTCCTCGGCGTTTCGGAGACCAGCTCCGACATGCGCGAGCTGCTGACCCGGGAGACGACGGACGTGCGGGCGGCGGAGGCGGTGGCGCTGTTTTGCCAGCAGGCGAAAAAATGGATCGGCGCGTATGCCGCCGTGCTGGGTGGGCTCGACACATTGATTTTCTCCGGCGGTATCGGTGAAAACGCACCGCAAGTTCGATCCCGCATCTGCGCTGGACTCGGCTTCCTCGGCATCACCCTCGACTCGCGGCGCAACGCGAAGAATGCCCCGCTCATTTCCGCGGGCACGTCGCGGGTGATCGTCCGCGTCATTCAAACAAATGAAGAACTCATGATCGCACGATCCGTCTCACGCGTCCTGAAACTCGCCACGTTGCGGAAAAATCAATCTTGACCACGCCCGTCCCAACACCCTCGCCCACGCCCAAGTGGTATTCGCCCGCCCGGCTCTGGCAGCGCAAGCCCGCGATTATCGCCGCGCTTTCCATCGTGGGCATCGCGGCTCATCTCCTCCTGCGATTCGCGTTTCAGGCCGGGCCGGCAACCTACCGCCTCCCGTTGCTTGCTACGCTCATCATCGGCGGCCTCCCGATGCTTTATGAACTCTTGCGCAAGCTCCTGAAGCGCGAGTTCGGCTCCGATCTGCTGGGCGGAATTTCCATTATCACCTCGGTTCTGTTGGGTGAATATCTCGCGGGCTCCATCATTGTGCTGATGCTGGCGGGCGGCGAAGCCTTGGAAAGTTACGCCCTCCGCAGCGCCTCGTCGGTGCTCGCCGCTCTGGCGAAACGCGTGCCATCCATCGCCCACCGCAGGCGGGGAACGGACATCGCCGACGTGGCCCTCCTCGACGTGGCCGTGGACGACATCCTTGTCATCTACCCACACGACATTTGTCCGGTGGATGGGGTCGTGATCGAGGGTCATGGCGTGATGGATGAATCCTATCTGACCGGCGAACCGTATCTGATGCCTAAGGCTCCCGGAGCGACC
>CAYVDZ010000676.1:0-3547 GCA_964450575.1 uncultured Opitutus sp. | reverse complement strand
GTTCGCGCCAGCGATAGAAATCGGGATGCAGTTCAAGCGCCGCTCCCAGCACGGAACCCTCGCGGACGACACTGCTCCGCTCATACACGTGCCGCAGCGCAGCCTCCAAGACCGTTTGCGCGTTGCCGTGCGACCACTGCTCACGCGGAAGCTGCGTTCGTGCCGAGCGGACGAGGTCGTCCAGCTTGCGCGTTTCGTCGGGGTTCAGTTCCGCTCGTTGGCGTGCGGGGCGATCGGACGGGGTCATGACGTGATTCGCGAATGACTTCTCCGGCACCTCCTGATTTTGGTGGGGTGGAGCGCTTGAATCGCGTGATGTCCGGGGCCTGAATTGCGCCGCGCCCCGCTGACTTCACCCGGAATCTGCTGCGGCTCCCGCGCCCGTCCAGCGAAGTTAAGGCTGTTGTGGGCGCAGAAGGCTGGTCAAATGAGACATGGCTCATACTGTTCACGGGTCTCGCGCCATAAGGCCCGCGCCGCGCTTTCTGCTCTCATGCCTCTCTGCCCTTTTGATCGCTGCCGCTGGCCGGGCGCAACTTCCGACGACGCGCGTGGCGGCAACTACCCTCCGCATGCCGTCAGAGGGAACAACCTTAACGTACACGTACAAGACTACGGCGGCCTTCGGCGGTATCTTTTTCGAGCAGCCGGTCCAGGTCGTATTTCCCCCGAATGATTCGCAGCGCGCCTTTGTCGTCGAACGCCCGGGCCGCGTCTCGGTCGTCCGTTATACCGCTAATCCGACGCGCGACGTCTTTCTTGATCTCACCGGCCGGACCAAGACGGCCAACGGCGGTCTGCTCTCGCTCGCCTTCCATCCGCAGTTCTCGCAGAATGGCTTTTTCTACGTGTGGTACTCCACGTACGTGGGCAGCCTGCGCGCCAACCGGCTCGCCCGCTTTCGCGTTTCGTCCACGAACCCTGCCGTCGATGATCCCACCCCGGAAGCACCGTTGATCACTCAGCTAACCGGGCTCGGCGACCGCGATGGCGGAATGATTCTCTTCGGACCGGACGGCTATCTCTATCTCTCGGTCGGTGATGGCGACCAAAACCTGCCCGGGATCAACGCGGCGCACCAGCGGATCGATCGGGGTTTATTCGGCAGTCTCCTGCGATCGACGTGGATCAAAAACCCGGCAGCCTGCCGCCGAACCCTCACCCCTCCGTCCACGCGGGAACCTACACGATTCCACCCGACAATCCGTTCATCGGCGCGACCTCCTTCAACGGCGAAAACATCCTCGCCGCCTCTGTGGCCGCGGCCGCGTTGCTCCTCTGAAAGTTCAAAGACAGTTCCGGGGTTGGAGTTCGCGAGCTGTTAACCTCATGTCAACGGTCGACCTACCGAGCCCTTGTGCGTCTCGTCCGAGCGGACATTAATCGTGCTGGCATGTCCGCCTTTGTGCGACTCGGCCCCAGGCCTAACGTCACGTCTCGCCCCACGACTCATGAAGCCCCTCACCTCGCTCACGCGTCTGCTCCGACTTTCCCTGCTTGCCTGCGTTCTCCCGACCATCTCGGGCGCCCAGACGGGTGTGGGCACGAAATGCGTTAGATCCGACTTTTTATGAACGACCGGTTACCCCTGAATTGCCCTCTTTCGCCTTCCGTCAGGTTTTCGAGCGCGGGGCCGGAGCGTTCGGTGCTGAGTCGCCGCGAATTTCTCTCACATTCCGCGCTGGCCGCCGGGGCCTCCCTTACCCCCCGGCCGCTTCTGGCGGAACCGAAGGTGCAGCAAGCGATGCGCGGTACGAGTCCGCTGATCATCACGGCAGTGGAGCCCATCGTCATCCGGGCACCGAGGGGCGACGGGCCCGCATCCGGCCCTGTGGTCCTCGGCGCCATGGGCGCGACGACCGGCGGAAAAGGGCTCTGGAACCGGCTGGATCATGCGAGTCCATCCCGAACTCCCGGTTTCGAACAGGCCACGCTGGTCAAGATCACGACCAACCAGGGGCTGATTGGCTGGGGCGAGTGTCACGCTCCGGTCGCCCCGACGATGCAGGCGCGGATCGTCGCCGACCTGTTTCGCCCGTTGCTCCTGGGCCAGGATGCGCGGCAGGTCGAGGCGCTTTGGCAGCGGCTTTATCAGAGCGAGCGCGTTCGCGGCTATGCCACGGGGGCCCACCTTGAGGCCATTGCTGGCGTGGATCTCGCGTTGTGGGACATCTTCGGGAAATTCGCCAACGTGCCCGTCTACCAGCTGCTCGGGGGCGCCTACCGCGACTCCATTCCGACCTACGCGACCTTCTCCGGCACGTACGTTGGCCGCGATCAGTCCGCCACGGTGATCGCGGAGGCGAAGAAGATGGCGGCCTCGGGATTCACCGTGCTCAAGCTGGCCTTGCGGCGCGGGCCTGACAGTGCCGAGTTCGAGATGGTGAAAGCGATCGCGGCGGCGATCGCGCCGAAAGCACAGGTGGCCGTGGACGCGCTGGGCGCCTTTCATCTGAATGAGGCGGTGCGCATGGGTCGCGAACTCGATCGAATGGGTAATATCGCCTGGTTCGAGGATCCGTTGCTGCCGGACGACCTGCCGAAATATCCCGAGCTCGCCCGTGCCGTCGACACCGCGATCTGCGCGGGGGAGATGCTTTCCACGCCCTATCAGTTTCGCGATCTGCTGATCGATCGTGGCGCAGACATCGTGAATCCCGATTTGGGGCGCGCGGGGGGGATCACTGCATGCCGTCGGATCGCGTGGATTGCCGACGCCTTTGGTGCGTTATGGGCACCGCATGTGAGTACGGGGACCGCTCCCTATATGGCTGCGTCCATTCACATGGCCGTCTCTTCGCCGAACTGTGCGATGATGGAAGTCTACAATGGCAATAAACAGGAGGGGCCGTTCGGCAATCGCCTGCTGGAGGATCCACTCGACATTGGTCCGGGATATGCCCGCGTGCCCCAGCGCCCCGGGCTCGGGGTTACCTTTAACGAGCAGGCGCTTGCCGCCATCACTGTCGGATAACCCCACGCATCTTCCGATGAATTCTATTTCCCGCCGTAAATTGCTTGGAGCGACCTTGGTCGCCGGAGCCGCCGCCGTGTCTGGCGTCGGCGCGCGCGCGCAAACCGTGGTGCGTGATCGCCAAGATCGACTCGACGCCGCGCGGCCCCTGACCATTCGCTTGGTCGAGGCGTTTGTTATACGGAATCCACCGACGCCCATTCCCTTCGATGATCCGATCGAGGTCTCGCCCCCCGGCTCCCTCACGGGTGGGATTGGTCTTTGGAACCGTCTTGATCACGCGACGCCATCGCGGTTCAAGGGCTACGAGCAGGCTGTGCTCGTGAAAATCACGACCGAGGATGGCCAGGTGGGGTGGGGGGAGTGCCACGCCCCATCGGCACCCCGCGTGCACCAGCGCATCATCACCGATCTGTTCGCCCCGGTTTTGCGCGGCCAGGATGCGCGCCGAATCAACGCGCTTTGGGAGCGGCTTTATACGACCGAGCGGGTCCGCGGCTACATGACGGGGGCGCATTTCGAGGCGCTCGCGGGCATCGAGCATCCCCGTGTCCTTGCGGCGCTCGCGCTCGG
>CAYVDZ010000675.1:0-3552 GCA_964450575.1 uncultured Opitutus sp. | reverse complement strand
ATCTCGGCCTGCTGCTCGCGCAAACCGGCCGGATGCCGGAGGGCATCGCGGCGCTGCAGACCGCTGAGCAGATCGCGCCCCATATCGCTGACTATCCGTACGCGCGGGCCACCTTGCTCTGGCAACGCGGGGAGCGCCCCGCCGCAATCGACGCTGCCCGTCGCGCCTTGCAAGCGGATCCCGGCCACCTCCAGGCCCGCGAACTTGTCCGGCAATCCGGCGGCTGATCCCCCAACCGGCGCCGCCTACGATCGTCCGCGCTCATCTTCGTTTCCCATCATCCGCGTGAATCCCGTCCATTTCGGCACGACCCGCGCCGGCATCCCGGCGCACCTCTATCGACTTGAGAATCCGAATGGATTCCGCGCCGAAATCACCGACTTCGGTGGCACCCTCGTTCGCCTGCTGGCCCCCGATCGAAACGGCCGCTTAGCGGATGTCGTGCTCGGCTTCGACTCAGTCGAACGTTACGAAACGGACTCTCCTTACTTCGGCGGAATCATCGGCCGCTTCGGCAACCGGATTGCGCACGGCAAATTCACCTTGGACGGCTCCGTGATCTCGCTCGCCTGTAACAACACGCCAGGCGGCATACCGTGTCACCTGCACGGCGGGGTGGTCGGTTTCGACAAAGTGATGTGGCGAGCCGAACTGCAGGCCCCGGCGGAGGGGCCGGCGCTTCGGTTACAGTACCGGAGCCGGGATGGCGAAGAAGGCTACCCGGGCAACTTGGACGTGACGGTTACCTATACGGTCACCGCCGATAACGCCCTGCGGATCGATTATCAGGCGACGACGGATCGTCCGACGCCCGTCAATCTCACCAACCATTCCTATTTCAACCTGCGGGGTGAAAACGGCGGTGATATCCTGGGGCACCTGCTAACGGTGAACGCATCGACGTACACCCCCGTGGATGCAGGCCTGATTCCAACCGGAGACCTTGCTTCGGTGGCGGGCACGCCGTTCGACTTCATGGCGCCGCATCCGGTTGGAGAACGCATTCACGCCGCAGACCAACAACTGCGGCAGGCAGCCGGGTACGATCACAACTTCGTGCTCGATCGGAACACGGATGGGCTGGAATGGGCTGCGACCGTGTTCGAGCCCGACACCGGACGGCGCCTGGACGTGCTCACCACCGAGCCGGGAATTCAGTTTTACAGCGGCAACTTTCTCGATGGCACGCTGGCCGGAAAAAACGACCGGATCTATCCGCACCGCGGCGGGCTTTGCCTCGAAACGCAGCACTTCCCCGATGCTCCCAACCAGCCGCAGTTTGCGTCGGTAATTTTGCGGAAGGGACGCGAATTGCGATCGAGCACCGTGCACCGGTTTAGCGTGGTTTGATCAAAAATAAAAATCCCACGGAAATGGGAGAGTCAGCTTCGCCGGGTACAAAGCAGACCGCGGCGCCGCCACTGCCAGCAGCAACAATCACCGAGCGACGAGCCCGCAACGCACCGGGAACGAACGATCATCTTGCGGGCTGACGGCCAAAATCCCGTGCAGTAAAGGGAAATTTGTGACGATAGGAATCGGTCGCCCTATGAGCTCCTATCGCTGCCGTCGCGCTGATTCCGTTTCCTGCCTCTCCAACTCTTTGAAAGAGGTGCGGTTGAATCGAATCTCGGCCGCTGGCCGAGGCCTCTCCCTGGCATTGGGACTGGTGAGCATGGTGATCGACGTAACCGGTTCGGAAGCGAGAACAGCCGCCGCCCAGGCCGCCGCTGAGAATGAACTTGGTTTAAACCATCGTCTCGCAGACGAAAACCTGCCGGCGTCTTCCCGCGAGACGACACCGCTCGCGGTCTCCGTTGATCGATCTGCGGCAAACCCCAGCACGTCGTCCCGTATCGAAGGCGCATCGCACCCGCGCCGGACCTTTCTTCCGGCAACACTTCAGCGTTTTGCGGCCACGATTATTTTGGATTCCAGCATCTTCGACGTTCTCCCGGGTGAACGCGGGCTAACGCTGACTGGCCCGGTCGGGTCGGGCGCAGCTGGCACGAGTCTCACGCGTCAACGATCGCTCTTCCTTCTCAATTACTCGTTCGAAAAACGACAGCGGGCGAGGTTCGCGACCTTTACCCGCGGCGCCGTCAGGGACATGGCGGGCACGCCGTCTTTTAGCGGAATCCCCTTCGAGCATCAGACGGGATTCCGCGCTGCGCTCCGGCCTGATCTCTTCCACCTGGTGTCGACCTCGGCATTCGGGACGAACTCGCCTGGCCGGCACGCGGCCGCGTTCACGGCCGCCCAGGAAAGTGCATTCTCCGGCCATCAATCTTCGGACGCACTGTCCCTTGGTTCGGAGGCAAGTCCGCACGTCCGCTTCGAGAAACGCAACTGGGAGGTGCCGGCCCGCGCGGCGGCCGCTTACCCGGCGAGGGCGCGCATGGTCGCGGCATCGGACGAGTCGGGCACTGGAGGCGACACGTTCGCCAGCATCGGCAGCCCCGCTTTGGCGCTGTCGTCTGGAGGCCTCGCGAGCCATCTCACCTTTGGCACCAACGGAGCGCGCCTCAGTGGAAACGGCACCATCGCCGGTGACGTCGTCCTTGAAACGAGCCTCGGCATCGCGCCCGGCAACTCACCCGGCCTGCTCACGGTGGCAGGTGGCCTGACCTGGAGTCAGGGCGGATTCTTTGAGCTGGAAATTCAAGACCCCGCGGGCGCACCCGGCACGGGATGGGACGCCATTCACGTGAACGGCATCCTCCAGTTTACCGCCACGCTCGGCGAGCCTTTGACCCTTCACCTCCGCTCTCTCACCGCGAGCGGTGCCGGCGGCAACATCAGTAACTTTCTCTCCAGCCGTCCGTACGCGCTGCAAGTGCTCACCGCGACTGGAGGGATCAAAGGATTCAACCCCGCGACGGTGCGGATCACCACGACGGGATTCACGAACGCCCTCGACGGCGGGTCGTTCGCGCTCCTGGCGTCGGGCAATAACTTGATGCTGACGTTTACGCCGGTGCCGGAGCCGTCCACGTGGGCACTGATGCTGACCGGCGCGAGCGTGCTGGCGGTGAAGTTGATTCGGCGTCGGCGCCGCGTGTGAGCGAAACCTCTGGTGCGGTTTACCGCAGCAGGGTAACGCCACCGTCGATATCGTACGCGGAGCCGGTGATGAATCCTGCCTCGGGCGAACAGAGAAAAGCAACGAGGGCAGCGATCTCGTCGGGCTGACCCATCCGGCCAATCGGCTGAGCGGCGGAGAGCTGGGCGAACATTTCCTTCTCCCGTCCCGGATAATTCTTCGCGAGAAACCCATCGACGAATGGGGTGTGCACGCGGCCCGGACACACACAATTACAGCGGATGCCGCGATCGATGAAATCACGTGCGACCGACAAGGTCATGGTGAGCACCGCGCCCTTGCTCATCGAATAGGCGAACCGGTCCTGTAGTGCGATTTTGGAGACAACCGACGCCAGGTTCACAATCGCGCCGCCTCCGCTTGCGAGCAGTTTGGCCACGCCGAAGTGCAGACCATGATAAACGCCCTTCACGTTCACGTTATAAATGCGATCGAGGTCCGCCGGAGTT
>CAYVDZ010000674.1:0-3558 GCA_964450575.1 uncultured Opitutus sp. | reverse complement strand
TTACCGTGGCACAGGAAATCTTCAATCTTGTCGACACGTTGAACAACGAAAAGGAGCAACAGGAAAAGCGCTGGGGCGTGCGTCCGCACAAGATCAGCTTTTTCACGGCGTACGATTTCAAGGAGGGCCGGCTCAAAGGGTTCACCCTCGGTGGAGGCTGGCGTTGGCGCAGCGCCAATATCATTGGCTCAAACTCGAGCGGAGCGGAGATCCGCGGCGAAGTCATCACCGCGGCCGACATGATGATGGCCTACGGCATGAAGTTCAAACGCCTGCCCGGACGCGTTCGGTTTCAAGTCAATGTTTCCAACCTCTTCGACCAGACGGATATCATCCCGGTGCGTCTGTCGACCTCGGCCACTGCGAGCGATGGATTCGTGCTGCCAGGAAATCGCGGGATTGCCTACAGCCGCTATGATCTGGTCGCGCCGCGCGAGATTCGGTTCACGACAACGTATTCATTCTGAGTCGCGTCGTCATTTAGGCTCATCCGCACAGAAGGAATTGGCGGACTATAGTTCATCAGAAAACCCAATCCCTCGTCGTTTCTCCTCCGTTCGCTTCGTTGCCTCCTGGAAAAACAGAGAGAAATCCGAGCTCGGACGAAAAAGGCCTAACCGTCCCCCGGTGAAGCACGTGCCGCTCTTGTGGGGCACGTGCCCGCCTCCTCCGCGGGTTCCGCGCTTACGATTTCTTCAACGCGACCCGCTTCAACTTCGTGAAGCGTCCGACGAAATTCCAATCCTGCACAAAGAGGTTTCCGTCTTTGTCGAACGAGACTCCGTGCGGTGCGATAAAGATGCCGTCCTGCCAGAACTGCGGCTCCAGTTTAAACTGCGCCCATTGCTTTTGATCAGGATTATCGCCGAGGGTTGACGCGACCGCACCTTTCTTATCCACGATCACCACGCGGCCCTGCAGCTCTGCCACCGCCGCCACGTCACCCATGATCGAAATCGCGCAGGGGCGCCGGAGCTCGGTCGCATGCACACCGATCCACTTCCCTTCCATATCCAAGTGCACGAGGCGCATGTTTTCCCGGTCGGCCACCAGCAAGCGCGGAGCACCATAACGGGTGTCGAGCACGAGACCGTGACAGGTCTTGAACTGTCCGACGCCCTCACCGCGGGTGCCGATCGTCTTCAGGTATTTGCGGTCGGCGCTATAAACATGGATGACACTCGCGCCGTAACCATCGGCGACATAGATCCGGTTATCCGGGCCCACCGCGATCGCGGTCGGCCGATACGCCGTCGGTTTCTTCGTGGTATCGGCTGGCTGGTTATAAAAGCCACTCTCCGTCGGCACCCCGATCTTCCACTCGACTTTACCGTCGAGCCCAAGTTTTACCGCCTGGCTCCCCTTCACATGCGCGGCATAGATAAACTCTTTGTTGCCCTCGCTGCGGATAATAAAGCCGTGGATCCCGCTCAACTCCGGCGCCAGTCCCCGGAGGAACTTACCACTCGCATTGAATACAAGGATCCCATTGGGACCGTCGGAGGATACGTAGATATTCCCCGCTTTGTCGACCGCGACACCGCCATGCGTGGGCCCAAGCGAGATGCCTTCCGGTACCTTGGCCCAACCCGGGACCACGTCGAAACGCCACGCACCCTGGCCAAGCGGCCCGGCGGGCAGAGCGACGGATTTGGCGAGGTCAGCCTGAGCGGCCGCCGAGGAACCGGTGGATTGCGCATGCGCAAATCCACAGACGAATGACAGCAGAAGAACAGAACGCGGGAACATGGGTGAAAAACGAGCGAGTGACGTTACGACGCAGAGGCAAAGAAGACGACGGGAGGCTTGAACGCGAGTCCGGCGGCGTCAAGCGGCCGAAACCAAGTGAAACGGACATTCCTGTCCGTTCCCTACGTTACCGACGTCCATGTCCTTGCTCGCAACCTGCACTTGTCGCGCCGGAATTGTGCCACTCTGAATTTGCCGCCGGCCAGCCCACTTTTTGCCGAGCATGACAGCGGTGGGCCGCGCAAGCATCCCCTCCGATTGAGGCATCGCGGACTCCACGCGCGCCTTGACGTCGACCGGTGGGTGATACAACTTCGTCTCACGATGCCCGTCACTGCCTCCATTCGCGATCTGCGCAATTCGTTTCCCAAGATTCGAAAGCTCGTCGAGGCGGAGGGCGAGGTGCTGCTTTCCGAAAGTGGCCAGACCAAGTACCGGCTCGTGCTGCACACGCCCCAGCCAGCGAAATCGGCCGCGGCGGTGGATTATTGGTCCCGGTTGACCTCCTACCAGCCGACGCCACTGACCCGAGCGCAGGCGCAGACCCTGCACGACGACAACCGTGGCGACCGTTGATCAGCTCTACGCGGATCCGAGTGCGCTGCTGAAGCTCTACCTCAACGAGCCCGAATCGCGGGCCATGACGGCCTGGCGGTCCAAGTATTCCGGTCCGCTGTCAGTGACCCACCACGGCCGGGTCGAGCTCGTTAACGGCATCGCGCTGGCGGCATACCGCAAGTTCATCTCTGCATCCGTGCTGACGGCAGCTCTCGCCGCCCTCGATGACGATTTCGAGGCCGGCCGGTATCGCCAGACCGACCTACTCTGGCGATCCGCCCTGAAACGCGCGAGCGAGCTCTCGCGCCAGCACACTCCCGTGCACGGCACCCGTTCCCTCGATGTATTGCATGTGGCTTCCGCGCTCGAGCTGGGCCTGCGTCGTTTCGTCAGTTTCGACGAGCGACAGCAGAAACTTGCCCGCGCCGTCGGACTAAAAGTCGTCATGCCAGGAGCGTAGTTGTTCAATGTGACATCGCTCCTGCCAACTTCGGTTCAGTTGATCAGTTCAAGCAGCCCCTCTTCCGGCGGGGTGAACCTACGCTCCGCTTGGACGCGGCCCGGGCGATCATTGGTTTTTGTCCTGCTTTAATATCTTCAGTACCGTTTCCGCCGAAAGCCATACTCGGAGTAAGGCTTTCCGCGGAACCTGCACAAGAACGCGGACCACCCCAATCCGGGGTTGCGCCGCATTCAGGCCGACGCAAGGTAGATAGCAGGTACAAGGTTACAGCGCATCCCGTTCCCCCATTTTCTCATGACCCAGCCTTTCCTTTCCGTTCCTCTCCCTTGCAAAGCCTTAGTCAGTTAGGGCTAATTATACTGTTCGGCAAAGTATCCGTCTGAATTTTACTATGATCAAATTCAAAAAGAACGAACACACAGAGGTTCATGCCTCCTTATTGGGAGTTCGAACCTCCATTTGGGAGGTCGTATTAGTGATGCTATGCGCCGGCATCGGCGCGCTGGTTGGTGGCTCGATCTATAGTTCAGAAACTGTTTTTGGAGCCTTCGTAGGTGTATTGAGCGGACCTGTTACGCTACGTCGAATTCTTCCTAAAAAGTAGCCAATAACCTCGGAGACGAACGAAGCCGAACAAGTCGCCACTGCGAACGCCCACAGTCTGTCCTTTTTCGCCCGTGATAGCCGCGTACAAATCCTTGTCCCTACTCCGGGTGAGCGCCGCAGATCTTGAACGTTAGCATGAAGCACAGCCTTTCCAGCATTTCCGACCTACTTCACGCGATTTA
>CAYVDZ010000673.1:0-3562 GCA_964450575.1 uncultured Opitutus sp. | reverse complement strand
CCATACTTGCCGGTGGCGATGTGGACGTTGAGCGATTTCCACTGGAGCGCGCCGGTGGCGGAGTCGTCATACATGAGCTGGAGGCTGCCGGGGATGGGCCCCGCCGTCAGCCCGAGCCGCGCCCCGCCGATTTCGATGATCGTCGTCTGCGAGCCGCAAAGATGGAACGACACGAACGTCGCCTCGCGCCCATTACCGCGCAGGGGCCGCGAGAACTCGCGTCCCGCGTCGAGCGCGAGGTAATCCGCATTGTCCTTCCGCCCCTTGCTCGCCCCAGCGACGCCCGCGGCGGAAAGCTCGTCATGGGAAACTCTGGCGGCCGCGAGCGCCGGGGCTTGGCCGATGCGTGTCGAAGTCGTCTCCAGCCGCAGCAAGCCGAGGGGTGCCGTCGCACGGGCGGGTGATGCGGCGTTCTGTGCGGTGACTGCGACGACCGAAAGCAGCAGCCCCAGTGTTGTCGTGGCAATGGATCGGAGTGGGTAGTTTTTCATGGAAATTTCCGTAATCGGCCGTGTTCACTGCCGGCTGAGTCAAGAGTCAAGACCTGACGTGTTTTGGCTGCGCTCTATTTTTGGTTCATCCTGGATCATTGAGGACGCTGCCAGCGCGTCACGGCACCGGCTTGATCGCCTTGGTCCGGTCAAACTCCAAGTTGCGGCTCCCATTTGGGTTCAACCAAACCTCCGCAGCAACCAACGCTTCATTATCGCCCTCGTTACGGTCGGAGTTGGGCTTAAGTCGGAGAGCAACGCGCGCATAGTTTTTCCCGTCGCGGCTGGTGATATAAAAAACATCCGCCACCTCACGGGACCAAGTCCACTTGATTCCCCCCTCCTGCGCGTCTTCTACGCTTTGTGCAACCTGAACATATTCAAAGCGGGGCGCATAACCAACCGCAGGCGCTTCGTTATAATAATCTCGCTGACCTGCCCGCACGAGGCCGCCACCAACGACATCGACTGCGGCTTTCCATTCAAAACCACTCGCTCCATAGCGCATGCGCAATGGCGTGCGTGAGATATTCACGATCAAGTCCCCCTGCGCCTCGCCTATTTTGCCCTTCAGTAAGTCGATTTTAATAGGCCCTGCGTTCACCGGGAATCGCCACACTTGCTCGTAGTGAACAAGCGGCTCCGCTCCTTGTTTTTTCCAGAGAACAAAGATCACCGGATTTTTAGGATCGGGAATGTGGCGTTTATGGTCGGCTTCAAAATAAGTGTAGGAAAAGGAGCTGTTATGACGGCGGTATTCGTAGCCTTCCTTGCTAATCGCGATCCCGAGATCCTGTCCCTTGAAGCCTCCAAACTGGAAGTAACCTTGAGCGTCGGTCGCGGTCTTCCGGAGCATTTCGCCGCCGCGCGTGCCAGTGTTAACGATTACCACGCCTTCGACCGCCGCTGCGGGCACTCCCTTGCCAAATTGGTCCATGGCCCGGCCATAAAATTCAATCTCGTTATGATTGAGCGTCTCCAAGGTGCGCCATAGCTGGGGACTAGGTTTTTGCGTCGGTGGTGGCGCAACGGATTTCGCGGCTGGCTCATTGGCCGAGGAGCTGCTGGCGGTGTTTGGCACACCAGCGGGTGTGGATGACGCCGCAGGTTCATTCGCCACTGGCTTTTCCGTCCCAGCCGCAGGCAAATGACTCCGCCCGCGCCACCACCAAAGCAGGGCGACCGCGAGCGCTAAGACGATGATAACAACCACAGACCTCTGTTTGGGGCTCATGGCAATAGAGTGGTTGTGATGTCGAACCCTTGATCGCCCAGCAGGGTTTTCCAGTAATTTTTTTGTCTCTGGATCGTGGAACGAAACTGTGCGCTATGCCAGGTGTGGGCCTTGTGATCGCCACTGTTCGCGGGCCAGATCGAACGAAGGTTCAGCGAGCCGGTGACACCTTGCGTCAGGTTGGACGTGGCACCCAATGCCTTTACCCGCGACTCGGCGGCAAACGACATGATTTCATGGCGATCCTTCGGGTCGGTCCGACCGCCTAAATAGAGCGGCGTCAGATTGCTGCCTATATCGGTTTTCTGGAAATGATCCCCAAAGATTTCCGCGTCTTGAGCGTAGGCATACTTCCAAGGCTGCAAGCCGGTATCCGGCCAGTCGGGCTTGGTGATCTGATTGAACTGCCATGCGGGCGCTGCCAGCGCCCAATCGTTGCCGTTGTAGAAGCTGACCAGTGTGCCCACCGCAGAAGTGGAGACACCGGTCCCATTGAGCATATACGCGAACCAGTTCCGGTAGATGTTCGTCGTTTGGGGACCGTAATTTCGCGTGCCAGTGGGCAAGGAAGGATGGTTATAGGTCCACTGCACCGCGTTGGGTGAACCGACTGCATCCGAAAGCGTGCCGTCGAAAAGATGCGCCGGGAGCGCAGCTTGGCTGGCGACATACACCTTGGCGATCTTCGCCCCGCCCTCATCGCTCTGTTTTCGCAGCGCCTCGTTCACCACGATGCCTCCCATGCTGTGCGAGAAGACGTAGAGTTCCCCGCTGTAGGCGGAGTTCAGGGTCTGCAGCAATTGCCTCATCGGCGCACCCGTGCGCCAGGCGGTCCACTCTCCCCGGTCGTAGTTCGTCCCATCGCCGACACCTTCGATGACCTTGCCGAGCGTCGAGGTTTCATCGAACCGATTCGTGCAAGGCCAAGAGAAGAGGCCGAAGCGGCCCTTGTAGCCCTGCCACCACAGACGTTTGTAAGCGGTCTCGGCAAAGCGCTCTTTCTCCCATTTCTCCACGTTCCAGCCGTGGACAAAGAGAATGTATTTTTGCTCCTCCGGGCTGGCGGCTGTGTAGCCAAAAGCGCCGCTGCCGTTTTCGGCCGCTGTGCGTCCGGCCACAGCATCGGGCGGCCCGCCGCTCGCATTGCCCACCGACCAATGTTCATACATGTCCCCGATTTTCTTTAAATCCATCCAGACGCCGGGACCGTCGCCGATTTCCGTATAAGTGCTGCCGCTTCCTGGCTTTAATATCACAAGCTTGAGCTGGCCTTTGCCGACGGTGCAGCCTTCAAAAAGCAGGTAAGTCTTGGGCTGGGTTTCCGATAGGATGGAAAAAAGAGAAGTCGGCAGCACAAACGTGTCTGATCCGCTGATCTGAGTCGCCGCAGAACCCGTCGCTGCATTGATCAGCGTTATAGCGTTGCGCTTCTGCAAAAGTTGGTTGGCCGCAATCGCGTCGTCAGTCAGGTAGCCCAGACCGCCGTCCGCTTCGACCGATTCATAGAGTTGAATCGCTGGGGTCGTGCCACCCGCATCAGTCCACTTCAGGCCAAGCTTCAAATCTCCGCTCTTGAAAGCGGCGTTGAGGCCCTGCGTTTGAATCCACAGCCGGGAAAAATCCTCCAAGTCGCGCTTACTCTCGATTCGGCCGTCCCGATAGTCCGCCTGCCAACTGAACTGACTCGCCTCGGCCGGACCAATGTCATCCTCCTCGGTTTCGCTCACCGTAGCCATCGTATCGGCTGCGGAATCCCGGAAGGTGTGGCTGCGGTCAATGTCATCATTGAGCCAAAAGCGATATGGCGCGGCCGCGGAAGTCGAGTCCGTCGCATTCT
>CAYVDZ010000672.1:1888-3577 GCA_964450575.1 uncultured Opitutus sp. | reverse complement strand
CGGCAAGGCGGCCCTGAGCCCGCGGCGCTGGAGCGTGCTGTTTGGTGTTCTGGCGGTGGGAGCGGTGGATGGTGCGGGCAAAGCGATGGGGGTGGGCGCCGGATGGTTGAGCCAGAACGCGGGGCCATCGTGGAGTTGGCTGGGGCGGATGGGAGCGCTGCCGGAACGTTACCCATGGATGGTTTGGCTGGTGGCTGGAGGTGTCGTGGCCGTGGTCGGGATCGCGCGCTGGCAGCGGCCGCACCCGATCGACTGGCATCGACTGACTTGCGGCTTAATGGGAGCGGGTTTCGCGGCCCTGGTCGTGGTGCTCGGCGTACACATCAATTCGACTTCGAGTGGGGCGCTGCTGAGCAGTCGCAATTTTTACGGGGTGCAATCCGTCTTTGAAAACGTGAATAACGGTCCGGAGTGGCGCTACTACGAGTTGCTCCATGGCCGGATTACCCATGGGTTGCAGTTTGCCGAGCCGCAGCGGGCCCCGATGATCACCTCGTATTTTGGTCCGAATACCGGACTGGGTCTCGCGCTGCGGAATTTTCCGCGTCAGCAAAACCAGCGCATCGGCCTGTTGGGTCTCGGGGTGGGGACAATTGCCGCTTACGGCAAGCCGGGCGACTATATGCGAATCTACGAAATTAATCCGCAGGTGAAAGAGCTCGCGGAAACGCCGTTCTCTTATGTTGCCCTGAGCAAGGCCAGGATTGACGTCGTGATGGGGGATGGTCGCCTTTCGATGGAAAACGAAGAGCCCCAGGATTTTGATTTTATCATCATGGACGCGTTTAGCAGTGATGCGGTACCGGTGCATTTGCTGACGAAAGAAGCGTTTGCTATCTATCAACGCCACCTGAAGCCCGATGGCGCGATTCTCGTTAATATATCCAACCGCTATTTGGATCTGAGGCCCGTGGTGGAGAATGCGGCCCGGATTTTTGGGCTGGAGTCCCATCACATCGAAAACGAGCCGGATGGTTATCAATATGGAGAAGACGGTTGGTGGCTCTATGCGTCGACCTGGATGGTGTTGAGTAAGAACCGGGAGTTTATGAGCCATCCTGCCCTGACGGATCTGGCGAGCCCGCCGATGGCGACGCCGAACACGATCCCGCTCTGGACGGATGACTATGCGAGTATGTTCAAGATTCTACATTGAACCTGACCGCGCACGCGGGCCAGCCTCGCATCCGGTAATGACTGCCGGTCGCCGTTACAAGGCTTCGCCTGACGGCGGCCAATTTCCCTGGGTGCCACCACCGCAAAGGAGACCAGCCGTGCGACGTAGGCGCTTTAGCCCTTCGCGTTTTTCTTTTTGGGTTGGGGCGTGGAGCCTTTGATCTGCGGTTTTGCTTCGGGCTCGGAGGCGAGGAGCGCGCGCAAACGGGCGACGACGGCGGGCTGCTCGGTTGCGAGGTTTTTTCGCTCCAACGGATCCACGCGATAATCATAGAGCTCCAGATCGGCGGTCGCGGGAGCGGCGCCGGGTTTCTTCCACTCGACGAGGCGATGGCGGGCGGTGCGCACCGCCCGGCCGAGGACGAATCCGTCGCCGGGCCGGGTGCGGGGATAGACATGGAAAATGGCTTCCTTGGTGGGGGCTGCGGGATTGCGCACCACGGCGGCGAAGCTGCGACCATCGAGAGTTTGCGAAACGACCGGAGCGGGTAAACCGGCCAGTTCAGCGGGGGT
>CAYVDZ010000672.1:0-1878 GCA_964450575.1 uncultured Opitutus sp. | reverse complement strand
GCTGGTGATTGATCCGCGACAGGGCCGCCCGGGCAGCAGCAGCGCGGCCCTGTCGCGGATCAATCACCAGCAGCGGAATGCGCGTGGCCTCTTCGAAGTTGGAGTGTTTGCACCATTGGCCATGATCGCCGAGATGCCAGCCATGATCGCCCCAGAGGACGATGATCGTGTGGTCGCTCAGGTCGAGGCGGTCGAGCTCGTCGAGTACCTTGCCGACTTGGGCATCCATATAACTCGTCGCCGCGTGGTAGCCGTGAATGAGCTCGCGTTGCTGGTCCGGGCTCAGTGGGCCCTCTCGAGGAATATCGGCGTAAGCCCGTAATTCGCCCCAGGAGGCGGGACTATAGGAGGGCGCGCCTTCGGGGGCGGTCTGCACGGGAGCGAGCTCGAAGGCGGCGCGGTTATAGAGATCCCAGTATTTACGCGGAGCGGAGAAAGGAAGATGCGGTTTGATGAAACCCACCGCGAGGAACAGGGGTTCCGTGGGACGAGCTTTGGCGGCTTGCAACCGCCGGATCGCTTCCTCGGCGACAAGACCATCGGGGTAGGCGTTGTCGGGGGCGTCGGCAATCTCAATGGAAGGTCCGTTCGCCACCGCGGGGCGGTAGCCTGTATCGCCTGGCTCGCCTTTGGCCGCCGCGGGTCCGGTCTGGTTGGCCACGCCGGATTGCTTGATTGCGAGAGCGGCCTCGGTGACATACGTCGCGGCTTTAGGGACGAAATGAGGGACGCTCCAGGAGGCGGCATCTTCGTGGTTGCCATGGCCCCGGTGCATGACCTTGCCGAGGCTTTCGGTCCGCCAGCCGTGCCGCTGAAAATACTGGGCAACCGTGACCGCGTCAGGCGTGGCGACGCGGAAGTTTGTCGAGAGATCATAGATCCCGACGGTGGTGGGGCGAAGGCCGGTCATCAGTGCATTGCGGGAAACGGCGCAGATGGCCTGATTACAGTACGCACGATCAAAGCGCGTGCCGCGGGCGGCGAGCCGATCGATGTGCGGAGTCTTGATCGTGCGATCGCCGTAGGTGCCGAGCAACGGCTTCAAATCGTCCACGCAAATCAAGAGCACATTGGGCCGCTGGTTGTCAGCCGCACCTGGATTTGCGGCTGAGACGGCGAGGAGCCAGAGAGGTAGAAAGCATTTCACCCTCGAGAAATTGGTGCGGGAGGGCTCGGCGGCAATCGGGAAAGTGTATAAAGTGCCGCGATCGATCGGATGCGTGCCCGTTTCGCGGGTCTATTTACTCCAAGGCGGGACGACGCGATTCATCCGGGCATATGCGATGAGTTGGCCGAGATGCTCGTGGGCGTGATCCAACGGTAGAAGGGTGACGCGCAATTTCGGTACCTTGGCACCGAACACCGTAACCTCGGGAAGGAGGTCTGCGCTGGGAACGGCGGCCAAAACCGCTTTCATGAATTCGATCGAACGCCGGGTGGCGGCGATCGCGTCCGCCTTGGTTTTCATCGATTCCCCCACCTTTTTCCGATCGACCCCCGTCGGTGGTTTCGTGCCGCGACCGCCGTGATCGCGGCGTTTGCTGCTCGCGTCAAAGCGCGGGAGCAGGAGGGGAATGGAGGCGGTTGAACTCGTCGGGTATCGCGCTGCCGAGGAGCGCAACGGTGTGAGCGGAGTTGGGCGCTCATGTTGACGGTGTCCGTCAGGGTGGAGGTTGGACACGCGTGAAGGGGTTAAAAGCCCGCTTCTCTTGATTTCGATCAAGGCCGGGGCAGGGCTCGGGTGGTAAGGTGGCACGTCACAATCGTTCCTCATCTCCCATCACCTAATTATGATGCCCGTTTTCACCTTCTCTCCCAGCGCCCGCGTCGGCGATATCGTTGCAGCCCAGCCGTTGCTGGCCGGTGTTTTCGCTCGCC
>CAYVDZ010000671.1:0-3610 GCA_964450575.1 uncultured Opitutus sp. | reverse complement strand
TCACCGCCGCATGGGCGCAACAGCATCTGACCGACATGAATCCCGCTTGGCACAAGAACGCCAACGTGGGCCACGCCGTCGACACGTGGTTCCTCAATCTACTCCCGCGCCGGGAGCCGTTTGACTATAACAACGGCGGCTATCAAACCATCAACTTCATCCCCTCGCTCGCCACGATGCTGTTCGGACTCATGGCGGGTGAACTGCTGCGTTCCCGCCGCGATCCCAAACGTAAACTCACCGTGCTCGTGCTGGCAGGCGTGGCCGGCCTCGGGCTGGGCCTGATCCTCGAAGGCATGGGCGTGCCGATCGTGAAACGGATCTGGACGCCTTCCTGGGCCCTATATTCAACCGGCTGGTGCTGTCTCATTCTCGCCGCGCTTTATGCCATGATTGATATCCGGCAATGGCGCGCCTGGACCTTCCCGTTGCTGGTCGTCGGCATGAACTCGATCGCCATCTATGCGATGGGGATGCTGCTGCGCTCATGGGCGGCCAAGACCCTTCAGGCGCATCTGGGCGCCGACATTTTCAAGCTCTTCGGGGCCAATAACGCACCCTTCGTCCAGGCGACGCTCGTCGGTCTATTCTTTTGGTCCGTCTGCTGGTGGATGTATCGCCGCAAAATCTTCCTCCGGATCTAGGGTCGAAACGCGACGGTTCAAAGCGCGTGCCCAAGCCGCAACACGTCCGCCCCGCCGCCAGCCTACCGCCCTATAATTACTTTGCCTGAATTCACCAAACGCGCTGCCAGTCCCTTACCCACTCTTTCAATGAACACCACCAAACGGAGAGACTTTATTAAATCCGGCACGATCGGCACCGCCGGAATCACCATCGGAGCGATGGGATTTAGCGCCAAATCCTACGCCGCCATCAGCGGAGCCAATGAGCGCATCAATCTCGCGGTGATCGGTATCCGAAATCAGGGCACCGTTCATCTCAACAGCTGGTGCGGCCTGAAAGACAGCCATAACGTCCAGGTGACGGCCCTTTGCGACACCGATGAGCAGCTCTTCGATGCAGGCGTGAAGCTGGTAACACAAAAGACCGGGGTGACGCCGACCACCGGGTGGGACATGCGCGCGGTTTTCGAGAACAAGGACATCCACGCCGTCTCCATCGTCACCCCCAATCACTGGCACGCACTCGCCACGGTCTGGGCTTGCCAGGCGGGGAAACATGTTTATGTCGAAAAGCCCGCCTCGCATAATATCTGGGAAGGCCGGAAAATGATCGAAGCCGCCCGCAAATATAAGCGGCGGATGCAGGTGGGACTTAACAACCGGTCCGCGCTCAGCGTGCGGGAAGCGATGGCTTTCCTGCATGAAGGCGGAATTGGTGAACTGTATATGGCGCGCGCCCTTGTCTTCAAAGCGCGGGACTCCTACGGCCAGGCCAAGGACGGCCAGCCACCCGCCACGTTCCACTACGATCGCTGGCTCGGGCCGGCTCCCGCCCGCCCCTACAACGAGAAACGCAGTCATTATAACTGGCACTGGTATTGGGACACCGGCAATGGCGATACCGGCAACACGGGTCCGCACCAGCTCGACATCGCCCGCTGGGGTATGAACAAGAATGAGCATCCGGTTTCCGTCTACTCCACCGGTGGCCTCTATGGCTTTCGCCAGGAAGACGGCCCGCCGACGCCCGGCGTCCGGGTGTATGGCGGCGTCGAAACCTACGGTCACGACAAGACGGCCCAGGAGACACCCAATACGCAGACCGCTCTCTTCAAATACCGCGACGGCACAATCATCGAGCTCGGAACCCGGGGCCGTTATACAAACCACGAGGGCAGCCGCGGCCAGGAAGTCGGCAACATTTTCTACGGTTCCGAAGGCTGGCTGGAAATCGGCGGCAATACCTGGAAAGCCTTCCGGAAGCGGAGCAAGGAACCGTTCGCCGGATCAAAGGAGGGCGAGGCCCGGGGAAATCACTGGGCGAACTTTATCGACGCCCTGCGCTCGGGCAAGGACGAGACCCTGCATAGCGATATTCACGAGGGCCATCTGTCCACGTCCCTCTGCCATCTGGCCAACATCTCCCATCGGGTCGACCGTTCGTTGAAGTTCATCCCCGACTACGAGCGCTTCGCCAACGACTCCGAGGCCGATGCCATGCTGACGCGGGTCTATCGTCAGCCGTATACGGTCCCGGAGACAGTCTAATTATACAGGGACCACGTGAGCCGATTGTTGTAGTGGCTACAACGACCGGCCCGACTCCGCTCGGAGGGCTCGCGTTGAGCGAGCCTCGGCCCAACTCAACCCAGGCCGGGGACGCGCCAGCCGTCGCGGTAGGTGCGCCGCACCAACGCCGTTGCCGCCGGGTGGTTTTTGAACCGAAGTGCCGTACGATCCCAGTCCAACCACTCGCCGGCATGTCGGTCCGCCATCGCGCCCACCAACACGGTCTCGGTCATTGGGCCGCCGTGGCTGAAGTCGCCGCACGCCTTGCGCCCCTCCACCACGGCGTTCACCCAATCATGATAGTGGTCCTGACCCTTGAAGTCGCGCGGATATTTTTCCAAGGGGAAGTTCTCCTCGGGCAACACGTACGGACGACCCGCGCGATAATTCTTATAAATAGAGCCCTTCTCGCCGATCCAGACACTGGCTGATTCCGGAAACGCGCTGACGGATTTGGGCAACAGGATCTTACTGCGATCCGGGTCGATTCCACCATCGTGCCAGGTGACTTGCACGGTCGGACCCGCGGTGAGGTCGTTACCGACAAAGATCATTTCCACTTTTCGCTGCATGCCCCAAAACGGACCGCTGCTCCCGGGCGTGGTCTGGCGCACGCGCGTCGGGGCGGTGAGTCTCAAGGCATCAAACGTAGTGTCAAAGTGGTGACAGCCCATGTCGCCCATTTCACCCACGCCGAAGTCATACCAGGCGCGCCACGTTTTCGGATGATAGGATTGCTGGAGGAAGGGACGCGGCTCACGGACGCCCAACCAAAGATCCCAGTTAAACCCGGCCGGAATCGGATCGGCTTGCGCGCGGAGCTCTGTATTCTTCGGCCACCAATTGAGCGCCTTGTTTTCCCACAGGATCACTTCCTTGATTCGCCCGACCGCACCGCTGCGGATCAACGCCACCGTCATCCGGCTTTCAATGCTCGAGCGACCTTGATTGCCGAGTTGGGTCACTACGCCGGCCTTGGCGGCCTCCTCGGTAATGACGCGGCACTCGTGCAACGTCGGAGCCATCGGCTTCTGCAAGTAGAGGTGCTTCTGGGCTCGGAGGGCGATCACCGCAGGGGCCGCATGCATGTGGTCGGGGGTTCCGATGGTCACCGCGTCAAATGTGCCGGCGTGCCGACCGAGCAGTTCGCGCCAATCCACGTGTCGGGAGGCGTCAGGAAATTCCTTGGACGCCGCATCGAGGTAACGCTGATCCACGTCGCACAACGCGACGATTTTCACCTTCGGGTGACTCGCGACGCTCTTCATCGTCCGTCCGCCCATGCCGCCCACTCCGATACATGCGACCTGAAGCATCGAATTGGGCGAAGCGCTCCTTAGAATGGCGGGAAAACACAACGCGCTGCCGCCAGCCACAGCGGTATGACGAAGAAACTGCCGCCGGCTCACCGGCCG
>CAYVDZ010000670.1:0-3611 GCA_964450575.1 uncultured Opitutus sp. | reverse complement strand
GGAGGAATCATTCGCGATTCGCGTCATGACCCCATGTCAACTTCCCCGTAACCCACTGAAAAACTTAAAGCCTGACCCCATCCGCCCTTCTCCGAGGTTCGCTTTCAAACAGACCAGAGTCCGACGGTGGTGCCCGGATTGGTTTAAAGCGCCGTGCGCGACCGTTTTCCCAAGCAGGCGGAATTGGGTCAGGCCCAAATCCCCGACGCCGCCCGGGCAAAAATGCCCGAGCTACGCTACGCCCCCACCGTGGTGATGCATGGTGAGATTTTGTCTCTTCACGTCGGCCCGCGTGGTTTTTTCCTTGGAATGAGTTCCGGCGAATATCCGGGTTGGTCGGTCTATCGTGAGATGCTCACGTGGGTCTTGGCCCAGCTGCGTCCCCTGAAACTGATCAAAACGCCTGAGCGCCTCGGGCTGCGCTACTCGGACTTCTTCAGTCACCCGCTGCAAGCCTGCCTGCAGGTCGATCTGCTCATCGGCGGCCGGAGCGCAATCGATCAACCGCTGCAAGTAACCAGCCATTTGCAGCGCCAGAACCCTATCTGCCAGGTGCAGATCACCAATCATGCTCTCTTGGAATCCGCCCAAGGCGCCAAACAAGGTTGTCTGCTGGACGTGGACATGGGGTTCACCGTGAACCCTCAGCTATTTTGGGAACAAGCGGTCCCGCGCTTCGACCAAACGCACATGGTCCAAAAAGAAATGTTCTTCCGTGAGCTGTTAAAACCGGCTTTCCTCGCCACACTTAATCCGGAGTATTGATTCCTGCCATGCCCGTCCTCGCCGAAATCCCTCAAACCCGTGTCTCCGCCAGCCAATGGATCGCGCCGCAATCGGCGTTACATTGGACGATCCCACAGGTCACGTCGTGGATGCAAAGCAGCGTGCCGCCCGAACTCCCCGGATTGGTTTACGCCAAATTGGGCGACGCAGCCTGGCAGCGTTTCCATGATTTCAGCCGCTGGCCGGATGGCTGGGCCGGCCTTCACAGCCAAGCCATCGCCTGGGGCACCTATCACAACTTCGGAAAGTTTCTGGACGCTGCGCGTTTCCTGACGAGCCAGCCGCCGCCCAGTCTTTTCGTCACCGACGAGGGCCAGCTCGAACTCACGTGGGAAGCCCGAGACGGCTCGACCATCAACGTCACCGTAACCCCGGAAGGCGCCGATTATTTTATCGAATCGCAAGGAGCAGAGGGCCAAGTGACCCCGGAGCAACTGTCACAGCTCGCCGAGCGCTGCACCCAAGCCGCAGCGTAACGTCACCTCATGCGCTTGCCGCGGGAAGAGCAGATCGTGCGGGCCATCTGCTCCGATAAATTCGACCGGGCGAGCGGGCGGGTTTCTCCGAGTCTGTTCAAAGGGCCCAACACCTCTGTCAGCCGGCTGGCGATCATCCCCCTCGCCCTGCAGTGGCGCAAACTCGCCGCGACCGTTCAAAAACTGCCCGGCCGCCGACTTGAGTAGCTGGATGAAATCGGAGTCGGGCGATTAGAGGACGTGGGACAGTCCCATGTAGCCAACGGCACGCCGATGCCCGTCACCCTCTCAGTCGTGGCGAACGCACTCCCGGCCAAATGAGGCGCACGCCGTTATCCCGGAAAATATTTCCGCAGGCCTCGGCAACACAATCCGCCACGCCCTGACTTACCACGAATTGCCGGACGGATTCCGCCCAGAACTGATCGGGCGAACGGGATGAACTCACTCTACCTTGCCTGGCAGAATCGCGGCCGAAGCCGGGCTTGGATTCCCACCTGCCGCCTCGAACAACGCATCAGCGACGCGCGGTGATGCTTGCCTCCGAATCTGAAAGGGCCAATTCGAAAAGGTCAGGTTTAAACATCTACGCCAAGCAAAAGGTGATTATCCTGCGCGAACTCGCAAAGGCTGATCCATCCTTCCTCGAGCGCTGCTCCCAACATCCAGTCATGCAGGGGAGAAAGAGACGCTACGTTGCTCGAACAACCGAAGAACTCTATCCCGACCGTCCCGACCAGCGCGATTGTCACGAAAGGTTATCTGGCGGATGGCTCGTCGCAACCAACCTCAACAACCTTCTTAAAAAATCAATAATTCGAGTCGCCGCGGAGGTTGCGGGCCTGACCTTCGGCAAGGATGCCGTCGTCGAATTTTGAACAACGTTAATCCGGCGTCTATCACACGAACGGATTCACTACCCGCACTCCGGCCTTCGCGAAATCACGGCTGTTGCGTGTAACGACGCTGAGGCCGTGGGTCAGGGCGGTCGCGGCAATCATGCTGTCCTTGATCGGCATCGCCTGTCCGGTTGTGCGCAAGGTCGCGAGGAGCTTAGCCCAACGCAGACCGGTGACTGCTTCCCATGGCAGACAGTGAATTTTGCCGACGCCCCCGGCGAACCAACGCTCCAGCCGTTGCCGCCGTTTCCCTTTCGGCAAAAGCAGAATGCCAAACTGGATTTCACCCAGAATGATCGGGTCCACCGCGATCTCGCGCTCGTGTTTCCGCAGCCAGTCAACCACCGCGGCGTTCGGGGCCTGCTTGGTCGCCTCGCTGAGAACGTTGGCGTCGACCAAGTAGGTCACAGCGTGTCGGTGGACTCCGATTCAATCGCGACGAAAAAATCCTTTTCCGGGCACGCCAGCAGCCAGTCCGTCAAACCCTCGTTCGGCGGCGGCGTGTGACGGACGATGCGATAGTCGCCGCGGGCGAGGCGCTCGATCTTAAATTCCTGGCCGGTCTCAATCCCGTCCTCCCGGCGGATTTTTGCCGGGAGAACCAACTGGCCTTTGCTGGAGATGCAGGTCGTCACGTGAGGTAAGATGCCGGCTTACATTGGATCGTCAAACTCGATTTCGGCTGGCAACTAACAAAACACGCCTTGCCCCCAGTTCTGAGTTGATGCACTCGCACCACAGTACAACGCCGGGGAGCCATCCGTCTCCGGGCGCTTCAGCCGCATCCGACCGTCCCCGCCTCTTTTCTCCGTTAACCCTTCGGGACGATCACGATTTTTCCGAACTGCTCACCACGTTCCATCAACGCAAACGCCTCCGCCGCCCGGTCGATTGGAAACACGGCACTCACGACCGGCTTGATCCGGTGCTCGGTGACAAATGCGTTCATCGCCGCCCAATCGGCCGGCGACCCCATGGTTGTTCCGAGCAATGAAATTTGGCGCCAGAACAGCTTGCGCAACGGGAGCGTGGCTTCCCCGCGGGTCGCACCGTAGAAAACGATCCGCCCACCCGACACCGTCGCGTCCACCAGATTTCCAAAGCCCGCCCCGCCCGCGCTGTCGACTACAACATCAAAGGCAGCCGTCCGCTTCAGCGCCGTCGCGGCCCAGTTCGGGTCACTATAATCAAACCCGCCCTTGGCTCCGAGCGCGACCGCCCGCGCGATCTTCCCGGGCGAACTCGACGTCACCCAGACCTCCGCTCCCGCCGCCACGGCAAACTGAAGGGCGAACAAAGCCACGCCTCCGCCGATTCCGCTGATGAGCACGCGTTCACCCGCTTGCAGCTTCGCGCGGGAAAACAACGCGCGATAGGCCGTCAGTCCCGCGAGCGGCAGCGCCCCCGCTTCTTCCCACGAAAGATGCGCCGGCTTCGGTGAGAGCTGGGA
>CAYVDZ010000669.1:0-3611 GCA_964450575.1 uncultured Opitutus sp. | reverse complement strand
TCGAAGCGAACGCTCGAACGATTGATCGCAGCGGGCGAGTTTCCCTCCCCGGTCAGGATCGGCCGCTCCGCCCGCGTTCCATCAACCGATCTAGTGGCGTATCTGGAGAAACTGCTTGTCCAGCGCGGGATGAAACCGGGCAACTCATGATTTGCTACGTGTTCAAACCTGCTCGATGGGCGGATGGCCGTCGTCAGGAGCGAGACTGCTATTCGGGCAAACTGAAGCTCGATAGCTGGGCCAAGCCCCGGATCTTCGCCCTTCAGACGCCGGATCGGCGCATCGCCGAAATGAAACTCAACGAATTGGCCAAAGACTTCGAAAAGGAGGCGTTGGGACTGATGCCCGCCCGGTCGATTCGCGAGGCGTTGAACACACCGCTGACCGAACATCTCACCGAGTTCGTCGCCGACCTGCAGGCCAAAGGGAGGACAAAGGGCACGCTGCGAAAATATTCCGGCACGCTGCGCGTGTTGTTTGACCGGCTGGGTTGGCGCGATCTGCGTGCGATCAATCCCAAAGAATTCGTGCACTGGCGCACGAAATCCGAACTTAGCGCCAAATCGGTCAACGATGTCTTGGCCAATGCGCAGGGGTTCTTTCGCTGGCTGCGCAACCAACGCCAGCTTCAGGAAGACCCGCTCAAATATATCCAGCGGATCGACACCCGGGGACGGGTGCCCTGCCGGCGAGCCCTGTCGACGGAGGAATTTGCGAACCTGCTGAGAACCGCACCGTTCTTTCGGGCTGCGGTTTATGGCGCCGCGCTTTATACCGGGCTTCGCCGAAAGGAGCTGAACGAGATTCGTTGGATGGATTTCTTACTCGACGATCCGAAGCCGCGGGTGCGCGTGCCGGCATCAATCAGCAAGAATCGGAAGGAGGCGATTCTTCCCCTGCATCCCGAACTCGCAGCCACGTTGCGACAGCTCCGGCCGCCAAGTTTCGATCCTTTGGCAAAGCCATTCCAGCATCACGTTCCCCGGATGGAAACAGTGAGGAAGGACATGGAGCGAGCCGGAATCCCGCTGAAAGACGAACAGGGACGTCGCGTCGATTTTCACTCCCTCCGCATGACATTCGGAACGACGATGCTGGCAAGGGGCGTCCATCCCATCGTGGTGAAGGAACTGATGCGCCACAGCGATCTCAAGCTGACGACAAACCTCTACACCGACTCGTCCCAGCTTCCGCTGGCCGGTGGCGTCGCGGCGCTTCCGGGCTTCCCAAATTTATCGACGGACATGGACGCGAAAAATCCGGGCGGAAGCACACGCACACAGAAACGCACCCAAACGTGGGGCGCAGAGGGTCGTCGCCTGTCATCGCCTGTCGTCTCAGTTCATCCAGCGACTGTTTCTCAACCTTTTGCGAGCGTAGCTGTTAGACCTGAACTGACGCGGCAAGACGTAAAGATACGTCTCGGGTAAAATGGTCGGGCTGTGAGTTCGAACTCAATCAGCTCGCGACGGTTCATCAGAACCACAAGCATGATACGAAAGTGCGCGGCGCGCATAGCACTCAAAAACGCGCACAGGAATTTCGGATCACATTTTTTTGTTCCGGCCCATTCCACGGCCAGCCCCTTTCACCGCAAAAAGGACGGAAGGAAACGGATGGGCGTCTGTAAAAACATCACCCACTCCCGACAAAAAAGGGTCCAGCCAGAGGCAAAACGGAGAAGTTTCCTCATGTCCTTTCCTTCCTGAATTGGAACTTTATTTTCCTAGAAAAGCCTGTTTTGGTGTATACCGAAATAGCAATTATGAGGACAATTAGGCCGATCCGCACCGAACGCGACCTCGCTGCCGCCGTGGAGGAAACCCTCCGCAGCGACACGGATTTGTCGTGGCACGTCACGCGTGCGGAGCACCTCGCAGATAAGACCCGAGCCGATGCGGTGGTGCATCTGAAAGTCGGCGGCAAAGATTTCCCCTTCCTTGCTGAGTTCAAGCTCAAGCCGACAGCGGATTTGATCGAGACCCTCTCGCATCGTGCTGCACCGCACAATCACCCCTGGCTCCTGGTCACGCCTTGCCTCAGCGAACGCTTCGTTGAATTGTGTCGAAAGTCCGGGGTTGCCTGCCTCGATCTGAACGGGCGCGTGTGGATTCGTCGCGGCACCGTGCTGGTGGACCGCATTCCGCCCGCGAGTCGCAAGCCAATCGTCGCCGCTCCACACGAGCCGGGCCTATTTTCGGCCAAGAGTTCGCGGGTGGCACGCGCATTCCTGTCCCCCCGGTCAACGTGGACTCAAGCGGAGTTGGCGGCAACAACCGGCGTCAGCCGGCCCCTCCTTTCCAAGCTCTTGGAAACTCTAAACCGGCAGGGCTTTGTCCGCCGTGACGGCAGCAAGCGCGGCGGCCAGTGGATTGCGGCGCAGGCGGACCCTTTGCTGGACGAATGGGCGCGCAGGGATGTTTGGACGCGCCGTGTCGTCGTCCATCAGTATTCCATCCTCGTGCCTGCGTTGGAGCCTGCCGCCCGTCAGCTCGCTACAGCGTTGGGCTCTTCGCGACTCGCGTTTACCCAGTGGTTCGCCGCGCAGCTTCGTCATCCTTATACGGAATCGCCCGTGCTCTCCGCCTACGTCGATGCGCTGCCGTCCGCCGATGCCCTGAAAGCGCTAAACGCCCGTGAAGTCCCTTCCGGTGGACGGCTCTGGCTCATCCGTCCCCAGGACGATGGGGTGTTCCAATTCACTCAAACTATCGACGGCTTGGTGTTGGTTTCTGACGCGCAAATCTACCTTGATCTTCTCCAAACCGGGCAGCGCGGTCCCGATGCCGCCGATACCCTGCGCCGCTGGGAAGGGTTTCGCCGATGACCAAGCACCCGCATCATCACGCCTACCCGGAGGGCAGCACCGATCTCGCCACGGCTGCGCTTCTCACCGTATGGAGTTCGCTCGGCGACTACCAAAACGACATCGTGCTCGTCGGGGGACTCGTGCCCAAATTCCTCTGCAATCATCCGCCTGAGGCGTTGCTGGCTGTGACGATGGATGTGGACCTGGGCATCGCCCTCGGTGCAACCGGCGGACAATATGGCACGCTAACCTCCCATCTTCAGGGCATCGGGTTGAAACAGGACGGCGGTCGGTTTCGCCGGGACCTCAAGGGCCTTACCATCTTCGTAGATTTTCTGACCGAGGCCGCCAAGCCTGGTCAAACCGCCGCGATGGTTGACGATCTTCCGGTCAGTTCGTTCCCGGGCATCAACCGTGCGCTCGTTCTGCACCGCATGGTCACAGTCACCGGCACCGATGTATTCGGCGGCAAACAGAGCTGCGCAGTCAAGGTGTGCGAAGTTGGACCTTTTCTCGCCCTCAAACTCAACGCCTTCGCGAACCGCCAACAGCCGAAAGACGCCTTCGATGTTTACAAGACCGTCATGCACTACGATGGCGGCGTGGTCGCGGCGGTTCAAGGGTTTCGCGCGGAAGCCGAATCCAACTCGGGTTTCCGCGTCGCGAGTGACACACTCGGAGTGCATTTTACCACGGCTGACGGCAGCGGCCCGACACGATGCGCAGAATTCATGATTGGCGGGCTGGAGGGCCAGATGCCGGCGGCCGATTTCGATGTTCGGCGCAATCAAATCCGGGAGGA
>CAYVDZ010000668.1:0-3613 GCA_964450575.1 uncultured Opitutus sp. | reverse complement strand
CCCCAATGATTATAGAGATAGTTTCCGCGGAACCGCGCGAGCCCCTCCACTTCGTGGGCGAGATCGAGGTCCTTGCGTTCAAGGAAGTCCTGCCAGCGTTTTGCCGGGCAGATCTCCTGGAGCATACGCTCCATGGTCCGCGCGTCGACCGCCGTATCCGACAGCGCTTGCAGCGCGCCGGAGATGCGGGCCTTGGGCGGCAGGCCGACGGTGAGGTGGAGGTCAGAGCCGCCCCGCTCGATCATGGTTTTTAGAAGGGCGTCGATGGCGGCCATGCTCAGGAATGTTCGTGACGTGCCCGCAACTGGGCGAGTCGCGAACGCAGATGAATAAAGACCATGATGTCGCGCCCAAAGACGATTAGGGCAACGATGATGACCGTTGCCAGAACTTGCGGAGGCAGCCCGAAAATGCGGCGCGCGATGACGACGAACGCAATGCAGAGCACCATGAATACGCCGTGCCCGAAGAGCGTGCGTCGGGATTTGCGGTACGCCATGAGAACAGGTTCGATGTCTTCCACGACGATCATGTGATTTTCGCCCGCAGCACCCGATTCGAGATGTTCGCGAGCGCCACCTCGGCCGGGATTTTTCGGTCCTGCCACAGGTTGAAAATGACGTTGTCCATCAGACACATTCCTTCCTTCACCCCGGTTTCCATGGTGTTGCGCAGGCCGGTCGACTTGCCTTCGCGGATCAGGTTTTGAATGGCGGTATTGTTGACCAGAATCTCGCAGGCCAGGATGAGCCCGCCGTCGGTCCCAGGCAGGAGCCGCTGGCAAACGATTCCCCGGAGGCTCTCGGCCACGCTGGCGCGGATCTGGGTTTGTTGCGACGGCGGAAAGACATCCAGCAACCGGTTCAACGTGGTGGCGGCGTCACTGGTGTGCATCGTGCCGATGACCAGATGACCGGTCTCCGAAGCGCTTATCGCCATCTCGATGGTCTCCAAGTCGCGCAGTTCACCGATCACGATGACATCCGGATCCTCGCGCAGCGCGCCTTTGAGCGCACTGGAAAATGATTTGGTGTGTGGGCCCACTTCCCGTTGGGTCACGTTGCAGCCTCTCGCCGGTTGCACGACCTCGATGGGGTCTTCGACCGTGATGATGTGGTCCGTGCGCGTCTCATTGAGATGCGCCACCATCGATGCCAGGGTCGTGGTCTTTCCTGAACCCACGGGGCCGGTGATTAGGACCAGTCCATTATGGTAGGACAGCATCTTCATCAGCGTCGCGAGATGTTTGGTGTATCCAAGATCCTCCAACGTCCGCGGCGTCGCGGAAATCATTCGGTAAGCTCCCGCCGCGCCGTTCTTGTGGAACATCAAGTTGACGCGGTAACGGTCGGAGCCACCCAGCGCCAAGGCGTAGTCATAGTCTTTTCGCTCCAGGAAAATCTGTTTCTGTCCCTCGGACAACAGCGCGAGATTGAGGCGCCGCGCATCGGTCGCCGAGAGCGTGGTGTTGGAAATAAAGGACAACACCCGGTTGCGCCGAACAAACGGCCGCGCGCCGGTGGAGAGGTGGAGATCGCTGGCACCATCGCGCGCCGTCGCCTTGAGCAAGTCGCGCAGCGCCGCGGCCAGGGCTTCGTCGTCCAGCGCGTCCATGCTCTCAAAGGGAAACGCCGTGGCGTCACCTGGCGAAATGCCCGTCGGTGCGGCCGGCGCGATCGAGCCTGCCGCCGGGGGATTCTGCGGTGTTGTCCGGGCTTCCGCCGCGAAAGGGTCATTCTCCGGCGCGCCCTGTGCCGCCTTGGTCATCGCGAGTTCGGCGAGCCGTTCGAGCGTATCAACATCTGTTACCGCGCCGCTGTCGATCAGCTCTTGGGCGAAAGTCATGAGGTCGGCCTCGGGCCCGACTTTAGCGGCAACCTGCACACCCTGGGAGCGGGTGAGAAGGCCCTCGTCAATGCCGAGGCGGGCGAGCCAACGAATGTCGTGGTTCATACGCGACTGGAACCGCGGACATTGTCCGCCGTCCGCCTCAAGCCAAGCGCGAACACCGGACGGTTCGGAGAATCGAGCGGGTGCTCCTGCCTTGCGCTGGGGAGGTTCGGCTCGCGATAGTCTCCGAGTGCACCCGGCTTTGGCCCGCGACAATCGACGCTCTCGATCCTTTCTTCGAGGTGTGTTTCTGATTCATTTTTTACTCCTGTCTCAATGAAACTTCCCGTTCTTGCCATCTCCCTCCTTTGGGTTGCCTCGTTTTCTTCCAGTGTTGGCGCCGAGTTCGGAGCGGAGACTGCCCGCTTGGATCCTTCCAGCAAGCGCGTGCTTTTCCTTGGCGACAGTATAACCTATAGTGGCGCCTATACGCGTTTCGTTGAGACTTATTTTATCACGCGTTATCCGGAACGCACGATCGAGTTTATCAACCTCGGCCTCTCGAGTGAAAACGTCTCCGGACTATCGGAACCGGGTCACGGCACGAAGACGGTGAAGTTTCCGCGGCCCGATTTGCACGAGCGGCTGGAGCGGGTGCTCGGTCAGACCAAGCCCGATCTGATTTTCGCCTGCTACGGGATGAACGATGGCATTCAGCTGCCGTTCGACGAAACGCGCTTCGCGGCCTTTCAGTCTGGCATCCGCCGACTGCGGGATGCCGCCCGCGACCATGGTGCGGCTATCATTCATCTGACTCCGCCCGTGTACGATAGTCATCAGCCGGCCGACCCGGGATATGATAACGTGCTCGCGCGCTATTCCGCGTGGCTGATCGAGCAACGTTCAGCCGGCTGGCAGGTGATTGATCTTCGCGGTCCGATGCTGGCGGCGCGGGAGGCGGGTCGCGCGAAGGATCCTGCGTTCACGTTTTCCCGCGATCGCGTTCACCCGAACGAAGACGGACATTGGGTCATGGCTCGGGCGGTGCTCACTTATCTGGGGGCGCGCGACCTCATGGCTTCGGATACACCCGAAGGTCTCGTAGCCACGGTTCCCGACGGGACGCGGCTCGCGACGCTGATTCGCCAGCGGAGCGAGTTGCTCCGTGACGCGTGGCTTACGGCCAGCGGGCATCAGCGCCCTGGTGTTAAGGCCGGGCTGCCGTTGGCTGAGGCTCAAGCGAGCGCTGCCGTTCTCTCCAGCGAGATCACATCGCTGGTGCGGGTGCGTGCGGCCCGATGAGGACGAAGAGCGTACGATTGATTATGAGTAACGATGCTGGCGCCACTGACGCATCCCTCTGGTAAGAGCTATAGCTAATTAGATTTCGGTAACCGCGTTCAGTATATAGATAAACTCCCGGCAAACGTGCCGGTTTCACTCCCCTTTTATTATGCTCCGTTTGCTTTCAATTTGTAGTGTCTGTCTGGCAATAGCCGCAAGCCGGGCACCGGCGTTCGAGTCCAACGCGACCGTGCTTTTCTACGGCAACGCCATGGTCGAGCGTTTGCTCGAATCAGGTGAACTCGAAGCGCATCTTCAGCTGGCGCAGCCAGGAAAGAAGCTGCGCGTGCGTAGCCTCGCGTGGACCGGCGACGAAGTCGGGTACCGCCTGCGGCCGGAAGGCTATGTCGAGCACCTGAAAACCTTGATCGCCGCCTGGCCGGCCGATGTGGTGGTGCTGGGTTATGGAGCCAATGAATCGTTTGCTGGATCGGCCGGC
>CAYVDZ010000667.1:0-3617 GCA_964450575.1 uncultured Opitutus sp. | reverse complement strand
ATCATGAAGATGGCCCAACAGCCCATCTCACTCCAGTCACCGGTCGGCGACGGCGACGACACCAGCTTCGGCGACTTCATCGAGGACAAGTCCGCCGAGAATCCGTACGACATGACGGCCTACTCGCTCCTGCGCGAGAAGATCATCGACGTTTTGGATACACTCACGGAACGTGAACGCCGCGTGCTCTCACTGCGCTTCGGCTTGGTCGATGGTTACAGCCGTACGCTCGAAGAGGTCGGAAAACAATTCAAAGTTACCCGCGAACGCATTCGTCAGATCGAAGCCAAAGCACTGCGCAAGATGCGGCATCCAACGCGTATCCGGCAGCTGCACGGCTTCTTTGACGCCGAGCAAATCGACAACGCGCAGAACCTGCTCAAGGTCGCCGCGACGGCCCGCCCTCCCGGCGCACCCGCCGGTGGCGGCCCGCTGGGCGGCGGCAGTAATCTCGGGCCCGGCAGCCTTCCCGGTGGCCTCGGATTCCCATTGCCCAAGCTGTAAGCTCCCCGCGGCACCGGTCGCATGGTTCGATGAACATCACCGCCCCTGCGCTCACCTCGCTGGCGGTGATTTTTTTTGCCGGCTGCCAACACCGCCCCCCAGCAAGCGCCCCTGACGCCTCGCTCGTAGGAGGGACCCGCGAACCAATGGCGCCGAGTCCACGCCTAATCATCGGCCGCGTCATCGCCGTCGATCAGGAACGCGGCTTTGCCTTCGTGGAACTCACCCGCGATGCACCTGCCGAAGCCATCGTCCCCAACACCGAACTATCCGCTCGAACGCCCGAATTGAAAGGCACCGCGCTCATGCAAGCCTCCCGGCACCGCCGCGGCCGTACCCTCGGGGCGACAATCACATCAGGTAAACCGTCGGCGGGCGAAGAGGTTGTGTGGCTGGCCCCATGAGCCGCGCAAGAAACCCGCTTTCCCGCTTTACAGGCCCGAACCCCGGTTTAACTTAAGCGATCATGGTGACCTCTATTTTCCCCTTCGCGGTATTCGGCCTCGGTCCGACCGAGCTGATCGTCATCCTCGTCATCCTCCTCGTGCTCTTTGGCGGCGCGAAGTTGCCAGGCTTGGCCAAAGGGCTGGGCCAGTCGATCAAGGAGTTCAAGAAGGCGAGCAAGGAAGAAGAAGAAACCGCTGAAGCCAAGCCAGCAGCCCCCGCCATCGAAGCCAAGCGCTCCGAACCTTCCCGCGCCCACGACGCAAACTGAGCGCTCTGCCCATTCAAGTTTCCCAAGCGCGCCAATCGGCGCGCTTTTTTTGCGACCACCGACCGCGACCAACCGGTCGCTTCGCCGGTCAAGCCGACCCATATCCTGTATTCACTTTGTGACGACAGCGTCCTGGCCGGCCCGCCCACCGGCCGAAACCGGAGCATTCACCCCTAAATTCGGCAGTTCAGATTAACCATGGATGACACCGTATGACACGGATACAGAGAATTGCAGATCTAGGAGCACCTGACCGCCATTTACCCGCAAGGTGAACGGCCCGAAATGCAGACTGCCTTGTTAATCTGTGTTCAGCTGTGAAATCTGTGGATCCAACGGCGGTTTCCAAGTTCACAGAATTCTGCCGCACAAGCCCGAAAGCGCGCGGCGCACGGCGTCAGCCCACCTCCGTGTAACCGAGGCTCAAGTCCGGGATCCGGCGTCGGGTTTTCCTTCTTCGAATTTTTCAACTTAAGGATTCACCAGGGTTGTCATGTATCCAGGATTTGAATTCATCGATTTGCACCGGAGTGCCCAGCACCAGGATCTCATCATGGCTCCGGAGCTTCTGGAGCGAGCTCGGGTTCAAAATCCGCAAGCCGCTCCGGTTCACCCCCGCCACTTGGACGCCATGCGACTGCGCGGGCGACAACTCCCCGAGCGTCCTGCCCGCCGCCCGGCTCCACTCGGGCACGATCAGCGCTTCCATCCGAATTTCCTCGAAGACGGAATCCAGTCCGGCGCTGTCGGAAACCACCCCCAAAAAAATTTTGCCAGCCTGCACTTGTTCCGTCGTTCCCATCAACAGCACTTTATCCCGGGGATAAAGCACCGCGTCCGGAGTGGGCAGCGTAATCATGAAACCCTGGCGTTCGATGCCGACGACGGAACATCCGAAACGCGCGCGCAGATCCACTTCCGCGATCCGCTTGCCTTGTACATCCGCCAGGTCCGGCAGGGTGCAATCGATCATGTGCAGGTTCCAGTCGCCGTGAGGTTGCAGCCACGGCGCCGTCGTGGCATTCATCCGATTTTCGCCCGTCTCCATCACGCTCAGAATCTCCACCTCCATCTCACTGTGCCAGTAGATGAGCTTGCGTCGGAGCACCAGCACCGCCGCCACCGCCACCATTAGTCCGAGGACAAGTAACCAGAGCGTCTCCGCATTGAGCGGCAGGATCGCCAGCAGCCAGAGCCCGATCGCGATCGCGAAGCCGGTTTGCAGCACCGCTTCGATCAATGGCCGAAACCGCTTCGCCGGCGGGTTGTCGCGTGTCGAAATTTCGGCGTAAATCAGCGCCATCGCTGACAGGTTTCGCCAGATCGCCACCAGCGGCGCGAGAATCACGAGCGCCAGACCCGTCCAAAATCCCAACTGCAGGGTGTGGTGCGAAACCATCCCAGGACCGAGCCACGCTTCGACGAGGACAAACAACTGGCCCGAAAACACCACGATCCCGGTCACGAAGAAGGCGCCGACGCCGACTTGGGCGATCCGTTTTCGGCTCAGTTGCCATAACAAATTACGCGCTCTGCGCCGACGCATTCGCTCCAGCCAGCTGTGATACCACCGTAACCAATTGCGGAACCATCGGGGCTGGCGCGCCACTACGCCATCCGCAATTTTCTCCGATCGCCGCATCGCAAAAGGGGCGAGCAAAGTCGTCAGCAGTGAAACTCCAACCGCCAGAGGATAAAAACGCGGCGGCACCACGGCTGCACCCACCCCCAGCTGGGCAATGATAAAGGAAAACTCGCCAATGGGCGTTACCGTTAGCCCCGTTCGAATCCCATCCTTCAGCGGTGTTCCGATCAGCGCCAGCCCCGTCGTAATCGCGATCGGCCGGGCCACCAACGTGAACGCTGCCACCCCACCCACGATCAGGATCTCATCCCAAATCTGCCGTGCATCGATCTGCATTCCAATCGCCACGAAAAAGACCGCACTGAAGACGTCCCGTATCCCGGTGAATGTCCGCTCCACCTGATGACGATGCGGCGTCTCGGCCACGATCGTTCCCAGCAGGAATGCCCCCAACGCCAGCGAATAGCCGGCGAACTGTGCCACCACCGCCAGCCCAAATAAAAGCGCCGCGATCCCCAGGGTCTGCAACTCCTCATCGGCCGCGATGCTCATTCGCCTGAGCAGCCAGGGGACCAGCAACAGCCCAACGATGCCAGCCAGCACCACGAACGCGCCCAGCATCACCAGCGTTTCCGGCACCCGCGCACCCTCGCCTTTCCCGATCTGCGCGATGGAGTTTAAAATCGCGAGCATCACTACGGCCACGATGTCCTCGAGCACCGTCAACCCCATCGCAAGCTGGCCGGAACGTTCGTGATTGGTGCCGGCCTCGTGGAGAATCTTACTGATGATGGCGGACGACGACACCATCAG
>CAYVDZ010000666.1:0-3621 GCA_964450575.1 uncultured Opitutus sp. | reverse complement strand
TTCCGGCACAATGTCACTTAATGCGTGAAAAACCCGGCGGCCCCCCGCCGCTGCGAATTCGCCCGAGTGTCACGTAATGAGTGACTTTTTGCGGAGGCACGCGTGGGTTTCCGGCGGACGCGGCGGCTTGGGAGCGGAGATCCGCGGCCATCAGTCGGGCGAGTTGGGCGTCGGTGGCAGAATCCCTGGCAGAATCGCACTTGCTCCCGCCTTGCGTTCCGGTCTGCTTTTCCCTTTTCCCACGCTGCTCATGCCACAAACGATCGCCGTCCTGGACTTCGGCTCGCAACTCACACAGGTGATCGCGCGCCGTATTCGCGAGTGTCAGGTCTACTCCAAGATCTACCATTACTCCACCCCAGCGTCGACGTTGCGCGCGGACAATGTCGCCGGAATCATCCTCTCCGGGGGGCCGCAGAGCGTCTATTCGAAGAAGGCTCCGCACCCGGATCCCGCGATTTTTGAACTGGGGGTTCCCGTGCTCGGCATCTGCTACGGGGTGCAGCTCATGGGGCATTTCCTCGGGGGTGAGGTCGAGCACAGCAAGGCCCGCGAATACGGTCATGGCGTGCTCACGATTCAGAAGCCAGGTCGGCTCTTCGCCGATTTGCCGAAGAAGCTGCGGGTTTGGAATTCGCACGGCGACAAACTCACCCAGCTCCCTCCCGGGTTTCGTGCGATTGGAACGACAGAAAATTCGCCCTACGCCGCGATCGAGGATGCGAAGCGGAGCTTTTACGGCATCCAGTTTCATCCCGAGGTGTTCCACACTGAACGCGGGGCGGACATGATTCGCAACTTCCTGCTCGGCATCTGTGGCGTGAAGCAGGAGTGGACGACGCGGGATTTCATCGAACATGCGGTGGAAAAAATCCGCGCCCAAGTCGGCCAGGGGCGCGTGTTGCTCGGTCTTTCCGGCGGCGTCGATTCGTCGGTGGCCGCGGCGCTGCTCCATAAGGCGATCGGCAAACAACTGACCTGCGTATTCGTGGACAATGGTCTTCTGCGCAAAGGCGAACGGGAGACGGTCGAGAAACTGTACGGTGATCATTTTCAGATCGATCTGCGGGTTGTCGATGCATCGAAATTGTTTCTGCGTCGGCTCAAAGGCGTCGTCGAACCCGAGGCGAAGCGGAAGATCATCGGGCGTACCTTCGTCGAGGTCTTTGAGAAGTCGCTGAAATCAACCGGGCGGGCTGAGTTCCTCGGTCAGGGTACGCTCTATCCGGATGTGATCGAGAGCGTGTCGATCGGGGGAAATCCGGCGGCGTTGATCAAAACGCACCATAACGTGGGCGGCCTGCCGGAGCGAATGAAGCTGAAGCTGGTCGAACCGTTGCGTGAACTCTTCAAGGACGAGGTCCGGCGCGTCGGGGAGGCGCTCGGCCTCCCGCGCGAAGTGGTCTGGCGCCAGCCCTTTCCCGGTCCGGGATTGGGTGTGCGCGTGATGGGTGCGATCACCGCGAAGAATTTGGAAATCCTGCGCAACGCCGACATTATTCTCCAGGATGAGATGATGAAGAGCGGTTACTATTATAAAGTATGGCAGTCGTTCTGCGTTTTTCTGCCCGTTCAGACCGTGGGCGTTTTTGGCGATGAGCGGACGTATGATTACGTGATCGCGCTCCGGATCGTTGAAAGCACCGACGCGATGACGGCGGATTGGGCAAAGCTGCCCCATGAGCTGATTCAGACGATTTCGAGCCGCATCACCAATGAAGTCCGCGGGGTGGGCCGGGTGGTGTATGATGTGAGTTCGAAGCCGCCGGCGACCATTGAGTGGGAGTAAGGTTTCGAAAGGTTTTGAAAGTCAGCGCGACGGGGCTTCCCTCCGGCCCGGTTTTGCGTCAACCTCTTCCGCATGATTACGTTTGCCTCGCGAATCGTGACCTTCGCGCGTGCGTTGGTCCTCAGCTCCGTTCTCGCTCTCCCGGCCTTCGCCGCCGAGCTGCCGATCATCGCCAAAGCGCGTGCCTACATCGGGCCGGAACCGGTGCTCAACTCCGTTAAATCAGTGCGTTACATCGGCACCTTGGTGACGGCAGATCCGGCTGACGCCACGAAGCAAACTCAGGCTTCCATCGAGATTATTTTTCAGAAGCCGGAGCAGCAGCGCATTGTGGTGACGAGTGCCAAGTCGGTCGAGGTGACGGCGCTCGATGGCTATGAAGCGTGGCAACGGGGGCAGGAAATCTCTGATGCAAGCAAGTGGAAGCAGACCCTGATGCAGGTCGATCAGATCAAGCGGCTGCGCGCGAACACGTGGGAGAACCTCGGTTTCTTCCGCGGGATCGAAGCCGTGGGTGGCCGGACGGAAGACCAAGGTCGCGTGACTATCGACGGCGTGGCCACTCAGAAGATCGCGTTTATCCACAGTCCGACCGTGATGTTTATTCGCTATTTTGACGTGGCGACGGGACGCCTCGTCATGACGGAGACCGAAACCGGCGGTACTATTCGGGAGAAGGGCGAGGTGAAGGTGAACGGGATGCGTTTCCCGAAGAGTATTGTTACGACCACCAAGAATGCGAAAGGGGACGTCCAGTCCGTCACGATCGATTTCGAGTCGGTCTACGTGAACGAGACCTATCCCTCCTTGTATTTCGCGGTGCCAATGCCCCGGGCCCGATAAGCCTAAATTCAGCAGCTTATATTAACCACAGACTACACCGATGAACACGGATCCCAATTCACCCGCAAGGTGAAAGGACTGTAATTTATAATGCCTTGGTAATCTGTGCTCATCGGAGGAATCTGTGGGTTCAGCTGCAATTTTTAGGATAAGTTGTCCACGGTTCGGTTTCGTGGCTTTGGCGTGGGGATGGCCGGCTTGGGCCGTCTAAAATGAGGACCTGGGTGAGACTTCCGCCAGAAAAGCCTCGCGAGCGCGGGGCGCTCATTCTAGATGCGCTGACCTTCCATGCGCACGCTCCTCCAGGCTTCGAAGACATTTGCGGACGAACTCGCGGCTTTTTGCCGCGGTGCGGTCGCTCCCAAGGAAATCGCGGATTCGGTCGCCGCTATTCTCGCGGATGTTCGGCATCGCGGCGACGAGGCGGTGACGTATTACGCGGCGAAATTCGACGGAGCGAAGCTGCGCGCGCGGGATTTTCGCGTATCCGCCAATGATCTTGCGGCGGCGGTGAAGCGCCTTCCCGCGCGGGAGATGGCCGCCTTGGTGGCCGCGAAGGAAAACGTGGTCAGCTACAACGAGCGCAATCTCCCCAAACCTTGGAGCGGCAAGAATAAACACGGCGCGACCGTCGGCGAGAAATTCGACCCGATCCGGCGCGTCGGCTTGTACGTGCCGGGCGGCGAAGTTCCGCTGGTGTCGACGGTGTTGATGACCGTGACGCTCGCAAAGATCGCGGGGTGTCCGGAGATTGCGGTGTTCACGCCATCGAATGCGGACGGCAAAGTGGCGGACGGAATTCTGGCGGCGTTGAGCGTCTTGGATGTCACCGAAGTGTATCGCGTGGGCGGTGTGCACGCCGTGGGCGCGATGGCTTTTGGCACGACGACGATTCCGGCAGTCGACAAGGTTTACGGGCCGGGCAACGCCTACGTGTGTGAGGCCAAGCGGCAGGTTTTTGGCACGGTGGGCGTCGATTCCCTTCCCGG
>CAYVDZ010000665.1:0-3621 GCA_964450575.1 uncultured Opitutus sp. | reverse complement strand
AAGGCGAGGGGAACGTCACTCCGGTGGCGGGGTGCATCACGTAATCGCAATAATCGGACAAATGGCTGAGGAGCGAGGCGGTGGCGTCGTCGCGATTGCTCGGATTGTTGAAATCTCCGCAGATGATGGGTGGGACCGCCCAGGTTTTCCCGTGCAACCGGTGTTTCTCGCGCAGCCACGTTAGCAGACGTTCCAGTTGGGCCAAACGTTGACCGCGGGAGCCGAAATGAAGGTGGAGGTTAACAAGTGGCAGGCAGCGCCCTTCGACATCGATTTCGACATACAAGAACCCCTTTTCTCCGAGCCGGCGCTGGCCAAAAACCACGGTTTCGGCGACGCGGATTGGGTGCCGTGACAGCAGGGCGTTGCCGTAACTGAGGTTAAGCAAACCCGTGCGGCGGTTGTTGATTCCGAACACCGTGTGCGGGAACCGGGTATGCACGCGCAGGTAGTCGAGATGGTCGAAGTTGCCGGCCCAGCGGGAGCGCTCGTCGATCTCCTGCAAGGCGACGATATCGGGTGCGAGCCGATCGAGGAGGGCAGCAATGCGCCGCAGATTCGCCTGCAGCTTGCGCTGAGTGGTGAAACCTTGGATCGGGTTCAAGCCGCGGCCATGCGCGATGTTGAACGTGACGATTCTCAGGCGCGGCATAGTTTGATCACGACCAGAGGTGACGTACCCTCGCGGCAAAGGCAAACATGGTAACCAAGGTATCTCCCCGCCACGCCTCCCAGCCAAGAAAGCCGTCCATGAGGTTATATTCGATCATATAGCCGTTTCAATCGAATCCTCCTGAGAATGAGATCCCGGTCTGAAATTACCGGGCACGCTGATTCCCACCCACCCGTTGTGTGTACCGAAAGGGCGTTTCCGGTGTAGATGGATCCGCCCCATCCAAAGAGCGGGGCTGCCCACGATCCCGTCACCAGCTGAAATCCGTTTGGAGAAGTGAACTGGATCCCGTTCTCCGTGGACCCTGAGGAAGGTCCCAATGGGGTCACCGCGGGTCTTGTTAGTTGGTGAACGGTTCGGGTTAGTTAGCCCGGATATTTCACACTCTGATTTGTCATCGCAAGCCCGAGGAACGAGGGCGTGGCGATCCAGCTCGATGGATTGCTTCGTCGCGGTGCTTCCCGCAATGACAAAGTAATATCAGGGACTCGGTCAGAAATAAACGCTCAAATCTACTTGGGCTTGAGTCGCGATCCGGCGTTGCTGGCTCAGTCACCGATCGGAGATAGGCTCCGTCGCCAGCGCCTTGGCTGGCGGCCCAATCCCGGCGCAGCTCTGCGCGTTTATTTCTGACCGAGTCCCTCAGACGTACCCAGCGGGTAGAGCGTTCACGCCAGAGTGTGAAATTTTCCAGTTAGCGACCGCCGGGAGCGAGGCCGCGCGCACTCTTCTGCGCAAAGCGGAGCATTCGCTGAAACTCCGGCGATCCGGCCTGGGGATGGCTCTCGAGTTTCTCGAGCGCCTGCGTGCGATTGAGGCCGTCGCGATAAAGGATCCGGTGAATCTGCTTCACCCGATCCAGTTGCTCGCTCGTGAAATCGTTGCGCTCCAATCCCACCCGATTGATCGCCCGCACCTCCGCCGGCGTGCCATCTGCAATAAAATAGGGCGGAAGGTCATGCACCAGTTTAGCCGTGGCCGAAAGCATCGCGAACGCGCCGAGTCGGCAAAACTGGTGAATGCCACCGTATCCACCAATCACGACATGGTCTTCCACCTCGACGTGCCCGGCGAGCACGGCGCCATTACTCATGATGATGTGACTGCCCATCACGCAATCGTGCGCAACGTGACAACTGGCGAGCAGCACGTTGTCGGAGCCCAGGCGCGTGAAATCGCCGTCGTTGGTGGCGCAGTGAATCGTGACATATTCACGGAGCACATTCCGGTCACCAACTCGCAGGCCGGGATTCCCGCCCTTGTATTTTAGGTCCTGCGTTTTGCCGCCTATACACGCATACGGGAACACCTCGCAGCGTTCACCGATGACGGTGTTGCCTTCGACCGATGCATGATGATGCAGCCGGGTGCCGGCTCCGAGCGTTGTGCCGGATCCCACAAAGCAATAGGCCCCGATTTCGACCTCGGCACCCAACTGGGCGCCCGCCTCAACGATGGCGGTGGGATGAAGGAGCGACGCCATGCTCAGGCTACGTCCGCGTTGTCGACGATGGCGAACATGAGCTCGCCGGACGAGGTCACCTGGCCGTTGACGAGACACTCGCCGCTGGCGACGCCGATCTTGTTACCGCGACTTTTCGTGAGTTTGACGTTGATCGTGAGTTGATCCCCGGGGCGCACCGCCCGGCGAAATTTCACCTTGTCACAGCTCATGAAGAGGGCGGTTCTCCCCTCGGTCGACATCTTGCGCAGCATCAATATGCCGGCAGCCTGTGCCATGGCCTCGATCTGGAGCACGCCGGGCATGACGGGATTCCCTGGATAATGCCCTTGGAAAAACGGCTCGTTGATCGTCACGTTTTTAAGCGCGGAGATCGATTCCCCTTCGATCTGGATCACGCGATCGATCATCAGAAACGGGTAGCGATGCGGCAGCATGTCGAGCACCCGCCGGATATCGAGAGAGGTCTCGGTCTCGAGCACCATCGCAGGGCCGGCGACCGGCTCTTTCTTTTTCATCGTGCCAGCCGCTTTTCGCTCCTGCAGTTTGGCGAAGAGCACCTTGGTCAGTTCGGCATTGATCGCGTGGCCGGGCCGCGTCGCGACGATGTGCGCCTTCAGCGGCATCCCGAGGAGCATGATGTCGCCAATAATATCCAGAATCTTGTGACGCACGAACTCGTCTTTGAAGCGCAGCGGCTCCTTGGAGATGATCTTGTCGCCGCGGATGACCACGGCGCAATCAAGCGAACCGCCCCGAATTTTCCCGAGTTTCAAAAGTTTCTCGATATCCTCATAGATGGTGAACGTCCGCGCCGCGGCCACCTGCGTTTGATAAACCTCCGGATCAATTGTGAGCGAAAGGTGCTGGGTGTGAATGCCGCGATCATCAGCGGACGTGCAGGAAATTTTCAGCTCGTCGCAGGGAAGCGCGATGATCGACGAGTTCCCGCGCGTGACAGAGACGGGCGCATCCAGCTCGAAATAGACCCGCTCCTTGTCTTGCTCCACGGGCTCGGCCTGGAGGATGAGATTTACGAACGGACGGGCCGAGCCGTCGAGGATGGGAGGTTCCGAGGCGTCCATTTCGAGCAGCACGTTGTCGATGCCGCAGCCATGCAAGGCGCTGAGCACGTGTTCCACGGTATGGATTTTCGCATGCCCCGACTGGATCGTCGTTGCCCGCACGAGGTCCGTGACCTGATCCACCCGCGGCCTGATCTCGGGCGCACCGTGAAGATCGATGCGTTTGAAAACGATCCCCGCATCCACCGGCGCCGGTTTCATCGTCAGCGTGACGGCATCGCCCGTGTGGAGCGCGCTGCCTTTGATCGATACTTCCCGCGCAAGGGTGCGTTGGTTCATTAGAGCCAACAGTTTCAGAAACAGGCGCCGACGAGCGCAAGCGCGGATGTGCGCCACCACCCCGGACGGGCGCATCTGCCGGTTGGCGGTTCCGGATCCGGCGCGGAGCGGAGTCCGCGCCC
>CAYVDZ010000664.1:1916-3625 GCA_964450575.1 uncultured Opitutus sp. | reverse complement strand
AGCGAAGGATCTGGGGATCAACGTTCCCATCTTTGGCGGCGACGGCTGGGAAGCCCCACAGCTGGTTGAAATTGGCGGGGCCGCCGTCGAAGGCGCGTACTACTCGACCCATTACTCGCCGGAAAACCAGACGCCCGCAGTGACCACGTTCCTGGCGAACTACAAGCAGCGCTGGAACAACGAAGTCCCCGACGCAATGGCCGCCCTCGGTTACGATTCCGCCAATGTGCTGATCGATGCGATCAAGCGCGCTGGCACCACGGACGGCCCCGCGCTCCGCGACGCGATTGCGGCCACCAAAGGCTACGTCGGCGTGACGGGTACCACCAACCTCGATGCGCAGCGCAACGCCAGCAAACCGGCCGTCGTGATCACGATCAAAGACGGCAAATTCCGTTTCGTTGAGTCCGTGGCGCCCTGAGGCGCGCGACCGCCCGGGTCGTAATCAGCGGCCGGCGTCCGGCGGCACCGCCCGTCTCCCGATCTAAGCGCGAGACGCATCGGGAGGCGTGACGCGCCGCGGGTTTAGGTCTTCCAACTTTCAGCTTTCAACCTTCAACTCGCGGCCTCCGTGTCCGAATTTCTCCAGCAACTGCTCAATGGCCTGTCGCTCGGCGCAATCTATGCCTTGATCGCGCTCGGCTACACGATGGTTTATGGCGTATTGCGCTTCATCAACTTCGCCCATGCCGATGTCTTCATGGTGGGAGCGTTCATCGGTTACTATATGGGACGCATCGTGCCGGAAGGCACCATCTGGGGCGGCACGATCGCGCTCGTGGTCGCGATGCTGGGATGCGCGCTCCTCGGCATCCTGATCGAGCGCTTCGCCTATCGTCCTTTGCGCGGCGCCGCGACCCTCAACGTGCTGATCACCGCCATCGGCGTGTCATTGTTCCTTCAATACACGGGGCAACGCTTCTTTGGGGCCGCGCCCCGCGCGTTCCCTCCCCTCTTTCCGGTCAAGATGTTCAACCTCGGCGGGCTCGTGATCTCCACCAATCAGCTACTCGTCATTTTCGTCGCGACGCTCCTCATGGTCGCCCTCCAGTTCATCGTCCAAAAGACCAAGATCGGCACCGCCATGCGGGCCGTTTCCCTCAACCCGAAAGCCGCCCAGCTCGTCGGCGTAAACATCGATGTGGTCATCTCGTTCACCTTCGGCCTCGGGTCGGCGTTGGCCGCCGCCGGCGGAATTCTCTACGCGCTGAACTACCCGTCGATCGATCCACTAATGGGCGTGATGCCGGGCTTGAAGGCGTTCGTCGCCGCGATTCTGGGCGGGATTGGCAATATTCCGGGCGCCGCTTTGGGCGGCCTGCTGCTCGGCACGGTGGAAACCTTCGTCGGCGGCAGCCAGTTCTCCACTTACAAGGATGCGATCGCCTTCGCGATTCTCATCATCATCCTGCTCTTCCGGCCCGCCGGCCTGCTGGGGCGGTTTACCGTGGAGAAAGTCTGAGCCATGCCGAAACCGCACCTCGCGCTCCTTGGCGCGCTGCTCGTCGCCTTTGGCCTCTCCCACTTCTCCGGCGCCATCGACCCCTACCATCTCGATGTCCTCACTGGCGTTGGCATCAATGTGCTGCTCGCCGTCTCCCTGAATCTCGTCAACGGCTTCACCGGACAATTCTCCCTCGGCCACGCCGGCTTCATGTCGGTCGGTGCGTACCTTTCGGCCGCGGTATCCCTTTTCCTCGCACCGCAGC
>CAYVDZ010000664.1:0-1906 GCA_964450575.1 uncultured Opitutus sp. | reverse complement strand
CACCGCAGCTATTCGGCGATCTGGCCAGCGCCGGGGCACTGCAACAGGGCCTCGCTTGCCTGCTCGCGCTGCTTGTCGGTGGCCTCTGCGCCGCGCTCGCGGGACTCGTCGTGGGTGTTCCCTCACTCCGACTCCGGGGCGATTATCTCGCGCTGGTCACACTCGGTTTCGGTGAGATCATCCGCGTCACATTCCAAAACGTGCCGTCGCTCGGCGGGGCACTCGGGCTCCATGGCATCCCTGCCTTCACCTCGATCTTCTGGGTTCTCGCCTCCGTCGCGATTGCGATTTTCGTCGTCACCTGCCTGGTGCATTCCACTTATGGCCGCGGATTCCTCGCCACGCGGGATGATGAGATCGCGAGCGCGGCCGTCGGGCTCAACACGACCCGTTATAAGATCGTGGCGTTCGTCGTCGCCGCGTTTTTCGCCGGCATTGCGGGCGGACTGTACGGACACTTCAAGCAGTCGATCACGCCCACCGCTTTTGATTTCGCCAAGAGCATCGAGATCGTCGTCATGGTGATCCTCGGTGGCATGGGCAACACGGTCGGCGTGATCATCGCCGCGATTCTCCTCACGCTCCTCCCCGAGCTCCTGCGGCCCATCGCCGAGTACCGCATGATCATTTATTCACTGTTGCTAATCCTGCTGATGATCCTCCGCCCGCAAGGCCTGCTCAATATCCGCGGGTTGTCCCCCCGCAAACACCCTTCATGAACCCCAACGACCCCGTAGAAATCGAAGTCTGGCACGGCACGCCTTCACAGTGGATTAATGTTGGCACGTACCTTTTTTGTCCCGTTCTCGCCGCGGGCATTGTCGCGGCCTATTATTTGATCCCGGAGTTGGAATCCAATCCCCTGGTTTTGGCGGGATTGATCGTCCCCGTCTTTTGGGCGCTGACCCGCTATATTGGAACACGCTGCAAGCGCTATGTCATCACCTCTCAGCGGGTGAAGGTGACCACCGGGCTGCTCTCCCGGCACACGAACGAGATCGAGCTGTATCGGGTCCGTGACTACTCCGTGGTTGAACCGTTTTGGCTTCGTCTCGTTGGCTGCGGAAATATCATTCTCCTCACTTCCGATCGCACCAACCCGCAAATTGTCCTCCACGCGGTCCCCGGAGTGACCGCGCTGAAGGACGAGATCCGGAAACACACGGAACAAATGCGGCAACGTCGCGGGGTCCGCGATCTCGAGATCGACTCTCCGCCTCCGACCTGATGGCCGCGCTGCTCCAACTCGAAAACGTCACAATTCGTTTCGGCGGTCTCACGGCGGTGAACGCCGTCAACTTCGTCGTGAACGAAGGTGAACTCTGCGGGCTCATCGGCCCCAACGGCGCCGGCAAGACCACCGTGTTCAATTTAATCACCGGGGTCTATCCACCGACCGAGGGCGTGATCACCTTCAATGGACGCAATCTGCGCGGATTGCGCGTCGACCAGATCGTCACCTTCGGCATCGCGCGGACGTTTCAGAATATCCGCCTCTTCGGCTCGCTGACGGTTTTTGATAATGTGCGCGTCGCCTGCAATCTGCACCGCCAGACGAGTCCTTTCCAGACGCTCATCCGGCTCGGAACGTTCCAGGACGAAGAGGCCGCGTTTACCCGTCGCGTGGAGGAACTGTTGGAGATCTTTAATCTCGCTCGCTTTCGCAATGCAGAGGCCCGCAGCCTGCCCTACGGCGAACAGCGTCGGCTCGAAATCGTCCGCTGCCTCGCGACCAAACCCAGGCTCCTCCTCCTCGACGAACCGGCCGCCGGGATGAATCCGACCGAGAAGGTTGAGCTCGTCCGCCTGATTCAGCAGGTGCAAAAACAATTCAACCTCTCGGTCCTGCTCGTGGAACACTCGATGAAGGTCGTCATGAGCTGCTGCCAGCGGATCGCGGTGCTCG
>CAYVDZ010000663.1:0-3626 GCA_964450575.1 uncultured Opitutus sp. | reverse complement strand
GCCCCGGGCGGCGGTGAGTTCGTCGTAGGCGGTGGATCCAACTCCGGTTTCCAGGAGCATAAGGCAGTTCCGGGATTACGTTCGTGAATCGCAGGCGCTGAGAGTTTGAGTGTGTCGTGTATGCGTCTGCGGTACAGCCACCAGGCATCAGCCATAGGGAGGGAGGGCTAATGCCTCGTTCTCTGCGTAATCGTTTGAAGTGGCTGCAACCCGGGACGGCGGAAACTGGGATGATAGTCCCGCAACTGCGGGATTCAGTTCCTGCCGACCCACGCTGCAAAGGCTCTGCCAGCCTGTACCGCGACTCGGACGAGGAGAAGAGCGGGGAAAGGGCTTCGCCCTTTCCCCTGCACCCCTCTCCATTTATATCCTCGAGACAAACCAGCCGAATCAGGTGGGTGTCTTCCCGGATCATCCCGGGCTTGGATGCCCCCTATTTAACGTTGGGCAAAAAACCCCGTGAACAGAGCACAACAGCCGATCGCTACCGTCGTGGCAATGTTGCCACTCGCGTGCTATGTCCTCCTTGTCGCGGCGGCATGTTATTCCTGGGCTGTCGTCGGTCGCTGGCCATCTTACGGCACCCCCGATCCGAAAAATCTTCCAGTCCGAGCTGTCCATACTATAGCGAGCATTGCCACGCTGGTTGGCATCGTCTCCGTCCTGCTTTTGCCGATCGCAGAGCTCGTGTGCACGGTCGTGCGGCGACTATGGCGCAAAGTAGGGCGAGTTCACGACCCCCGAATCGTTTTGTTCTATGGCATTGGCGCGGTGCTCTGGATCGTTGATGTCCTGCGCTGGCGTAGTATTGATGCCGGTGGTTTGGTGAATTGGATATTCGACTGAAAAAGCCTTACCCAGAAAGTTGTGTTGCGCGGACCCGCAACACGCCCCTTGTTGAAAGCGCCCGGGAATGACGGACGGCTTCCGATGCGGAAAGTATTCAGTGGAGTCTCACTCGAGAGGAGCGAGTAACCCGAGGGCGACGATGCCGTGAACGGGCGAACGGGCCGGTCGCCGCATGCAAAAAGTGCCGCTGAGCTGCGACATTGTGCGCAATAGACCAACAAAACCGCACCTCGTTGGTCGCTGGCTAAAGCAGTCGCTGCCGACCACCTATCCGCAATCAGTAGTTGGGAAGAACATATATACAATCCACGACCCGCGCATGGGGAGCGCGACAGTTTGCCGATTATGATCAAGGTGAACTGCTGGCAATGGGAACAACGTCGAGGCCAGTCCGGCGGCGGCGCCCGGAAATCGATCCACCGCTGATCGCGCGGATGAAGCGGATGTCCGGGGTCGTCGTGGGTCCACGCGCAAATGGGGTTTGAGAGATGGGGTGAATCATCTGCGTGATCCGTTATCTCCGGTTGACGTAAATGCTGCGCCGTCGGCACACCCTATGCTCAATGGAGCAGCGTAACACAGCCGCTCCAATTCGTAACACGCTCGTCCAACGATCCCGCCATGCACCTCTCCCGTCGTTTTGTCACGCTCGCCCTCCTGAGCCTTCTCGCCCTCTCCTCCCGGGTTTCTGCTGCTCCACTCAAGATCGCCTATAGCGACTGGCCGGGCTGGGTCGCCTGGGAAGTCGCCATTCAGAAAGGCTGGATCAAGCAGGCCGGCGTTGACGCCGAGTTCCTGTGGTTCGAATACGGCCCGTCGATGGAAGCGTTCTCTGCCGGCAAGGTTGACGCGGTCATGATGACCAACGGCGATTCACTCGTCACCGGAGCCAGCGGAGCCAGGAATATAGTGATCATGCTCACCGACTACAGCAATGGCAACGACATGATTATCGCCCGGCCGGGCATCACTTCAGTGAAGCAGCTGAAAGGAAAAAAGATCGGGCTCGAAGTTGGCGTGGTTGAACATCTGATGCTGTTGAATGCGCTCAGCAAAAACGGCTTGAAGGAATCGGATGTCACAATCGTCAACACTCCGACCGGCCAGACTCCGCAGGTGCTCGCCTCCGGACAGGTGGATGCTATCGCCGCCTGGCAACCCAACGCGGGCCAGGCGCTCAAGGCGCTCGCCGGTTCCAAGGCCATTTACACCAGCGCGGATGAACCCGGCCTGATCTACGACACCATCGCAGTCACTCCGCAAAGCCTGGCGCAACGCCGGGCGGACTGGGTGAAGCTGGTCTCAGTCTGGGACAAGGTTCTCGCCTACATCACCAACCCTGCGACCAAGGACGATGCCTTGAAAATCATGGCCGCGCGCACGGGCTCCACACCCGCCGAGTACGCGGGTTTCATTGGCGGAACCCGGTTTCTAACCCTCGCCGAAGGGGCGAAAATCATCGCGGCGAAGAGCGGCGGATTCAATTCACTGACGGGATCGTCCAAGGTCGCCAACGATTTCAATGTGAAGAACGGCGTCTATAAAGGGTCGCAAAACGTCACCACTTACTTTGACGCAAAGCTCACGATGGAGGCCATTGCTGCCGCCGCGAAGTAAACCCATCGCCGTGAGCGTTCCGCTCGCCCTCTGCTCATTCACCATCACTCCGCCGCCAGCATCGGCGGAGTAAACCGCGGACTCCATGCCCCGCTCCCGCTGGTTCGTCATCGGCAAACCGCTGCCACCCGGTCCGCACCGCGCGCTGACGCTGTTCGCGTTTCTACTTCCTCTCACGGTGTGGGCGCTCGTGAGTTATGTGCCGTGGCTGTGGCACCCGTTGATTCGCGTCACCGATCCCGGCAATGTGGCTTGGTTCAAGCCCGGGCTTCTCGTGGAGCGGGCGGTCTTTGCGGACGAGAACGCCAAGGTCACGGCGCTGTCTCCCGAGGCGAGCCCCGGTCGGCCCGCCGAGGGAATTCGGGCGAATCCAATCTTCCTCCCACCGCCCCACGCCGTTGCCCGCGCATTATGGACTGCGTTCACGACCGAGCCCGCGCTGCGGGGTGATAAGTGGCTGCACGAAAGCCTCGCCCAAAGCATCAAGACCATCTTCTGGGCGTTTCTCATTTCATCGGCATTCGGATTGCCCATAGGAATTCTCTGCGGAGCGTACGCGCCCATCGCGCGCTTGGCGGAGCCCTCGATCGATTTCATCCGTTACATGCCGGCACCCGCTTTTGGTGCCCTGGCTGTCGCAGTCCTCGGCATCTACGACGCGCCGAAAGTCGCGATCATCGTCATCGGCACATTTTTTCAACAAGTGCTGGTCGTGGCCAACACGGTGCGTCGCCATGACCCTGGCCTCATCGAAGCCGCTCAAACTCTCGGCGCCAATCGCCGCCAGCTGCTGTTTCGCGTCATCGTGCCAAGCTCGATCGTCGATCTCTACCAGGACCAACGCATTCTCATCGGTTGGGCGTGGACCTACCTGATTGTCGCCGAGGTGGTTGGTATCAGCAGTGGAATTACCTACTTCATCAATCAACAGGCGAAGTACCGGAATTTCGACAACGTCTACGCCGCGATCATCATCATTGGCATCATCGGTCTCGCCACCGATCAGGCCCTGGCGTTTTGCGGCGCCCGACTCTTCCCCTGGCGCAACCCGCGAACGAGCCGCCTGCGCAACTTCGTTCAGCGGCTCTTCACGCGGCGCGAGGCCCTGCCTGTACCTGAGAAATCCGTCCGAACTCCCGCCGTGTGACCACCCCGCTGCC
>CAYVDZ010000662.1:0-3632 GCA_964450575.1 uncultured Opitutus sp. | reverse complement strand
CCCCCACAGCGTGCGGGACCTGCTCGCCCACTCCGATCGCTGGCTGAATGCGCAGGGTCGCCTCGCGCATCCCATGGTCCGGCTTCCGGATGCTACGCACTTCACCCCGATCACATGGGACGAGGCGTTCCGCCTGATTGCCGACGAACTCAACGCACTCGCTTCCCCGTGGGAGGCGAGTTTCTACACGTCCGGCCGCACCAGCAACGAAGCCGCGTTCCTCTATGGTTTATTCGCCCGGCAGTTCGGCTGCAATAATCTGCCCGACTGCTCGAACATGTGCCACGAGTCGACGAGCACCGCGTTGGGCGAGATGATCGGACTAGGAAAGGGCACCGTGAAACTCGCCGACTTCGAGCGCGCGGGAGTGATTTTTCTGCTGGGACAAAATCCGGGCACGAATCACCCGCGCATGCTCACCTCGCTCGAACGCGCCACGGAACGCGGCGTAAAGATTGTGGCCGTAAATCCACTGCGCGAAGTGGGCAACGCTCGGTTCAAAAATCCGCAGGACTTTAAACATCCGTTGCATCTGCTGCCCACGCTCCTCGGACGCGGCACCCAAATTGCCGATCTGCATGTGCCAATTCAGATCGGCAGCGACGGCGCGTTTCTCAAAGGCATGATGAAACACCTGCTGGCTGAGGAGGCGCGCCGACCCGGCGAGGTGCTGGATCACGCGTTTCTCCGGCGTTACACGAGCGGCTTTGAAGCATTCCGAAAGCGCCTCGACCTCACTACATGGAGTGAGATCACGGCGTGCTGCGGGGTCCCCCAGGAACTGATCGAGGAGGCGGCCGGCTACGCGATCCGCGCCCGGGACCGGGGTGTGATTTCCTGCTGGACCATGGGACTCACCCAACACGAACACTCCGTGGCAAACATCGCGGAGATCGTTCACTTCCATCTGCTCGGTGGAAACATCGGTCGTCCCGGAGCCGGGCTTTGTCCCGTTCGGGGACACAGCAACGTCCAAGGCGATCGCACCGTCGGCATCTGGGAAAAAATGCCTGAGTTGTTTCACGAGCGACTCGGGCGCGAGTTCGGCTTCGATTCCCCGCGTCGCCACGGATCGGATACAGTGGAAACCATCCGCGGCATGCACGAAGGCCGGATCAAGGTGTTCTTTGCGATGGGCGGCAATTTTCTCCAGGCACCGCCCGACACCGCCTATACCGGCGCGGCCCTGCAGCGCTGCCACCTCACCGCACACGTCGCCACCAAACTCAACCGGGCGCATCTCGTCACCGGACGCGTGGGCTTGATCCTGCCGTGTCTCGGGCGCACGGAGATCGATCGCCAGGCCGGCGGCGAGCAGTTCGTCACGACGGAGGACAGCATGGGCACGGTCAATCCCTCGCGGGGCTTCACGGCGCCGGCCTCGCGGCACCTGCTCAGCGAGAGCATGATTGTCGCCCGCCTGGCGGAGGCGACGCTCGGATCGCGGACGACGGTCGACTGGCAGCATCTGGTGGCTGACTATAATCGGATCCGCGAACGGCTGGAGCGGGTGGTGCCGGAGTTCCAAGGATTCAACCGCCACATGCTGAGAAACCAGGTCTTTCACCTTCCGAATGGGCCCCACGAACGGCGTTTTGAAACGGACGACGGACGCGTCCATTTTCGGTTGAACAAACTGCCCGATCTCACGCTCGCGCCCGGACATTACCGGCTCATGACGATCCGGGCGCATGATCAGTTTAATACAACGATCTATGATTTGGATGATCGTTATCGCGGCGTCTACAACGGCCGCCGGGTTCTGTTTATGAACCATGATGATGTGGCCGCAGCCGGGTTTCAGGCCGGGGAGTTTGTGGACATCACGAGCCATTTTCCGGATCGGCCCCGGCTGGCGCGCCACTTCATGGTAACGCCCTATGATCTGCCGCGCGGCTGCATGGCCTGCTACTACCCCGAGGGCAATATGCTCATGTCGATCAACGCCACCGCGCATGAAAGCAATTGCCCGGTATATAAATCAGCCATCGTGACCGTGGCCCGAAGTCGCGATCACCAGGAGGCACTGAACGCGCTGAGACAGGACCTAACGGAACGCAGCGGGACGAGTGCTTGAAGTGCAGCGGTCGGGGTTAAGGTCGAAGCGGCCGGGCCGAAGCCTCGTTCGCCGAGCCGCACCCGATTATTAACCGGAGCGTTTAAAGAGAAGAGACGATGCACTGGGACTGGACCGGAAACTCGGGCCGTGGAGGAAAAGGGAGCTATTCGCCTTGTCGGACGGCCCACGCGCCTCCGTAATCACCGACTTCGGGGCGACTGCGGCCCCGCTCTCATCCCTCTTTTCTCCCATGAGCCTGTCGGTGGCTATTTACCCTTTCTTCCGATCCTGCTTGCGCGCGTGCTTCGCCAGCTCGCTGCTCCTGGCTGCGTCTGCGCTGGCGGCCGCCGAGGCGCAGTTTCTGCGCGGGATCAACCTCAACGGTCCCGCACTGATCATCGACGGCCGCGCTTGGGAAGCGGGCACCGGTGCGCCCGATCTCACCTCCACCGGTAAACTCTTTGCCAACCAGAAGGTTGCCCTTAAGCCACCCACCGACGCCGCACGCGCCGAAATGATCCGGAGCAGCGTCTGGGGTGGCGGCAAGATAGATGTCGTGGTGAGCAACCTGCCCGCGGGCGCGTATCAAGTTTTCTTTTACGTCTGGGAGGACAACCAGGACGAGCAATTCGATCTGCTCGTCAACGGCGCGGTCGTGATGTCGAAGTTTCACAGCGGCTCGGCCGGGATGTGGAAGCGCCTCGGGCCCTGGCACGCTTCGAGTATCGACGGCAAGATCACCGTCACCGCCCGCGGCGCGAGCCATGGCGCCTCCAATTTATCCGGTTTGGAAATCTGGTCGGGCGAAGGCGTGATCCCGGAAGCGGTGGCGATGCCGTTTGCGCACGCGCCGACGCCGGACCAGATCGCATTCTTCGAGCGCAAGATTCGTCCCGTGTTCGTCGAGAGTTGCTACGAATGCCACAGTGAAGGCGCCGACAAAATCAAAGGCGACCTGCTGCTTGACTCGCGGGCGGGCGTGGAAGAAGGCGGCTTCACCGGCCCGGCCATCACGCCGGGAAATCCAGATGCGAGCCTGCTGATCGAGGCCCTGCGCCACACGAGCGAGGATGTCGCCATGCCGCCAAAAAAGAAGCTGTCGCCCGAAGTGATTGCGGACTTCGAAACGTGGGTTCGCATGGGCGCGCCTGACCCGCGCATCACCGACACGGTGGCGGCGGTTCGCGCAAAGGAGAGCATCGATTGGGATGCCGCCCGCACCTGGTGGGCGTTTCAACCGCTGACCCAGCCCGCACCTCCCGCGGTGAAACAAACGGGATGGCCGGTCAACGCCATCGATCACTTCATCCTCGCGCGCCTTGAGTCGGTCCAGTTGACCCCGGTCGGCGCCGCCGGCAAGCAGACGCTGATCCGGCGCGCCACGTACGATCTCACCGGCTTGCCGCCCACGCCGGAGGACGTCACCGCCTTCCTGAACGACGACCGCCCGGAGGCGTTCGCCCGCGTGGTGGACCGCCTGCTCGCGTCGCCGCGCTACGGCGAACGCTGGGGGCGGCACTGGCTCGATGTGGTTCGCTATGCCGACACCGCCGGTGACAACTCTGATTATCCC
>CAYVDZ010000661.1:0-3648 GCA_964450575.1 uncultured Opitutus sp. | reverse complement strand
CCCTTGGCGGATATCCGCGGTCGGGGCCCACGTGATCTCGTCCCGCTCATTCCCGTGGAAATGGCTGAATGTATGCGGGCGAGCTTTCGTCGCGGCATCGAAGCGTCGGGCCCGATCGAGTACGAAGAACCGTTTTTCATTCGGGGCCGGTTGCTGTGGTGGCATACTCGTCTGGCGCAGGTTCGTGATTCAGAAGGTGAAGTCATCCGTCTCGTCGGCCGCTCGCTTGATATCACGGAACGTAAAACCATCGAGCTGCGTTTTCAGTCGCTCACCGAACGACTCCAACTCGCCACCGAAGCGGCTCAGGTGGGAATTTGGGATCATGATCTGGTCCAGAATCGTCTGGTGTGGGACAAGCGCATGCACGTTTTGTATGATGTCGAAGCTTCGGCTTTTGATGGTTCGTTCGGGGCCTGGCATGATCGCCTGCATCCGGACGATGCCGAGCGCGTGTTGCAGGAGCATCGTGATTCCGCGGATGGCAAGCGGCCCTTTAATACCTCGTTCCGCATCATTCGGAACGACGGCAGCGAGCGGGAAATTCGGGCGTGCTCGCATGTGCAACGCAATGCCGCGGGGCACGCCGTCCGGATGGTGGGAGTGAATTGGGATGTGACCGCGGAACGTCAGGCGCAGGCCGATATTGTCCGGGCCCGCGACGAGGCGGAGCGGCTCAATCATCAGCTGGAACTGGCGCTGCAACGCGCGAACCGTCTGGCGGAGGAAGCGGCGGCCGCGACGGTCGCGAAATCAGAATTCCTGGCCAATATGAGCCACGAAATCCGGACGCCGTTAAACGCGGTGATCGGGATGAGCGGACTGCTCCTGGGCACGGAGCTCGGTAAGGACCAGCGCGAGTTTGCGGAGACGATCCGATCCAGCGGCGACGGTTTGCTGGGGTTGATCAATGATATTCTCGATTACTCGAAGATCGAATCCGGGCGCCTTGATCTGGAAGTGCGGCCGTTTGACCTCCGCGACTGCGTGGAGTCTGCCTTGGATGTGCTCGCGGCCCGCGCCGCCGAGAAGAAGATCGACCTGGTCTGCTCGATCGAGGCCGGAGTCCCTGAAAAGATCAGCGGTGACGATACACGTTTGCGGCAAGTCTTGGTGAATCTCGTGAGTAACGCGGTGAAGTTTACGACCAGTGGCGAGGTTTTCCTCTCCGTCGGAGTGGTGGCGAATGCCAGTGGCTCGGTGCGACTGCGCTTTGGGGTCCATGACTCCGGCATCGGAATTCCCTCCGATCGGATGGACCGTCTATTCAAGACTTTCAGTCAGGTCGATGCCTCGACCACGCGTCAGTTTGGGGGCACAGGCCTTGGGTTGGCGATCTGCAAACGTCTGGTTGAGCTGATGGGCGGTCGGATTTGGGCCGAGAGTAGTATCGGCCGGGGAAGTACGTTCTACTTTGATGTGGTGGTTGGCCTCGACACCAGCAGCGTAGTGAAGACTCCACCGGCGGTACAGTCCAGTGTCCTCACCGGCCGCCGGGTGCTGATCGTCGAACCCAATGCCGCTCTCAGCCGCGCGTTGTGCCAACAATGTGTCGGCTGGGGTTTGGTGCCCCGCCCCGTGAAATCCAGTTCTGACGCTCTCGCCCTATTGGCGCAGGATCCGGGATTTGATATGGTGCTGATGGATCTGGATATGTCGGGAACGTCCAGTCTTGAGTTGATCTGGACCATCCGGAAACAGCGTTCAGCGGCACAGCTGCCGATTGCATTGCTGACCTGGCCCGGACAGCCCCGTGTTCCTGATGAACTTGGGATTGCCGGCGTCCTGAGTAAGCCCGTCAAGTCTGGAGCGCTGTACGATCTGTTTCTCGAGGTGCTGCACGGGAAACGCAGCCTGCGTCCGGCTTCTCCTGCAACGGCGGCATTGCTTGCGACGGAACATCCGCTCGCGATCTTGCTGGCGGAAGACAACTCAGTGAACCAACGCGTTGCGACCCTGATGTTACAACGGCTTGGGTATCGGGCAGACGTCGCGTCGAATGGCTTCGAGGCGTTGCAGGCGGTTGAGCGCCAGACCTATGACTTGATTCTGATGGACGTCCAGATGCCGGAGATGGACGGGGTGCAGGCCACCCGGGAGATCTGCTCACGTTGGCCCGCCGGGGCCCGGCCGCGCATTGTGGCCATGACGGCGAACGCCTCCACGGCGGATCGCGAACTTTGTCTTTCGGCGGGAATGGAAGACTTCCTGACCAAGCCCGTCCGGGCCGCGGATCTGCGCAAAGCGCTCGAGGAAACACGGACACGGCCCGTCGCTTCAGCGGCGTAGCGCAGGCCTTCCGGATCGCGTCCTTCGGTTCGCGGAATGATCTCCGCTGTATCCGCGTAATCGAGACGCAGCCCCCGCCTCCAATCGACCGCGCGGCTGTAAAAAGCCCTGCTTCAGCGGCACCTTGCGCCGCCAGAGCTGGCGACTATTTACGCAATCGGAACCGCCGTCTTCTTGTTTGGTAACGCGCGCGAACTGACCTCGTCCTGCAGTTTCGCGACATAGGCTTCCGCGGTCATCACGCCTTCATCACCGCGGGCGCGGGAACGAACTGAGACGCTGTTTGCTTCCGCCTCCTTCTGGCCGATGACGAGTGTATAAGGCACCTTGTCGAGCTCCGCGCGCCGGATCTTCGCCCCGAGTTTATCGCTGTGACCATCGAGCGTCGCGCGCAGACCTTCGGCTTTGAGCATGGTCAGAACGGTCTGCGCGTAATCGATCGTCTTGTCGCTGATCGGCACGATGCGCACTTGCTCGGGTGCGAGCCAGGCGGGGAAATCGCCCGCGAAGTGTTCGATTAACACCCCGCAGAATCGTTCCATCGAGCCGAATGGCGCGCGGTGATTCATCACCGGACGATGAGCCTGATTATCCGGCCCAATATAGGACAGGTCGAACCGGATCGGGAGATTATAGTCCACCTGCACGGTGCCAAGCTGCCACTCGCGCCCGATCACGTCCTTGATCACGAAATCGATCTTCGGTCCATAGAACGCCGCTTCACCAGGCTCTTCCGTGAACGGTACGTCGAGCGTCTTGGCGGCTTCGCGACAGGCGTGTTCGGCCTTGTCCCAGTTGGCGGCGTCGCCCGTGTATTTGTTCGAATCCGGATCCCGCAATCCGACGCGCACGCGGTAATCCTGCATGCCGAGGGTGGTGAGCACAATCTTCACCAACGAAAGGCACCCGAGCACTTCGGCGGCGACCTGCTCTTCGGTGCAGAATAAATGGGCGTCGTCCTGCGTGAATCCGCGGACGCGGGTCATGCCGTTCAGCTCGCCGGATTGCTCCCAGCGATAAACCGTTCCGAACTCCGCGAGCCGCACGGGCAGATCGCGATAGGAGTGAGGCTGCGAGGCGAAGATCTTGATGTGATGCGGGCAGTTCATCGGCTTCAGCATGAAGCCGTCGAGCAACTGTTCGTTGGGCAGCACGCGATCGGCGGTGATCGTTTCCCGACCGGTGCGGCTGTTAATCTGATCGCGGAGGTTCGCGGAAACCGCTTCGAGTCGCGCGAAGACATCACCGCAGGGACTATTCTCGGCGAGCACGCGGGTAAGCGAGTCGTTCTCGATCACGGGCGCGAACTGGGACTCTTTATAGTAAGGGAAATGCCCCGAGGTTTTATACAGCTCAAGC
>CAYVDZ010000660.1:0-3655 GCA_964450575.1 uncultured Opitutus sp. | reverse complement strand
AGCGCGATCGATTTCGTCGAGTCACCCGTGGGCTCCGGTAACTTCGTTCAACAGACCCTGCGTAACGGCGACCAGCTCGTCCGCGGCTTTGAGGCGGACGTCAGCTGGACGGTCACCAAGGAGTTTTTACCTCAGCGCCAGCTACGGTCGGGTGGATTCCATTTATACGGATTTCGGCACGGCCGCCCCGGCGGCGATCGGTCGTAACGTGCAATACGTCGCGCCCTACAATGGCAGCGTGAGCGCGAAATACGCCCCCCTCGGTGCGCTGAAGGGCTTCTCGACCAACCTCGGCGTGACGTTTGTCGGCGCCACCCCGACCGAGTTGCCCACCGCCGGAGATACCTACGCCACGCAACCCGGAGGCAGACGCGTTGTCACCAGCTCGACCGGCCAGTGGAACCTCAAGGCACCGTCCTATCTGCTTTGGAATTTCGGCGCGCGCTACCGGATGCTGGGCAAATCAGGTTTTGGCCACACGCTTGCCATCAACGTGCACAACGTCACCGACGAGGTCTACTTCCGCGGCGGCTCGGCGGGTGCGAACTCGCGTTTCCCGGGTGAAGGACGCGCGGTCTATTTCACCTACACGCTGGATCGGAAAGGCACGCGCTGACGCGGAACTCACCCGCCACCACTCAGCGCTCTCCGGAATAACCGAACACCATGAATACGTTCTTCAGCTTCGTCTCTTGTGCCCTGATCGTCGGAATCGGCGGCCACCTCTTCGCCGCCACCGATTCGGCCAGGGTCGCCACGGTGCGCTCCGGCAAAACGCTGGAAATCAAAGCCACACTCCCTGCGGAAATCGTCGAAGTGGAAATCCGGATCGAGAGTGATCGGAACCAGCGAATCACCAGGATCAGTGATGTCTCGAAATTGAATCCCGCGCCTCCGGCGGCAAATCCGGCGCGCGAAGTTTTCTACCCTGTGGTGGATGTCGCGCTCCAGCCCGGGATGGAGGGAGTGATGGCCTTCTCGGTCGCGCCCAACGCCTGTTTCATCAATCAAAACGTTTTCAAGGCCCCGGTCCCGGTCGGTGAGCAGATCGTTTTTCCGGGCGAGCGGCTCGGCCACTGGGAGAACGCCGTCTTCATTTCGCCCGGCACGGTGACGGCGCGCGGTTTTTACCTGCGCTTTCGCGCTCCGGTCATCCATGGCCGGTTGGATCGGCAGATTTTCCTGCTCTCCGAGCAATGGTCAGGACGGATTTCCCTGCATGCGGTCGGCGGGGGTGAGCTCGGCGCCACCCGCGTGACGGCGTTCGCCGGACCGCAACGCGCCGCGCCGACCGGCGAGCTTTTGAGTGCCGACCGACTCCGTGAGTCGATTGTCGAATCCATCAACTACACCCTGCGCTCGCAGGAAAAGACGCCCACGAGTCCGTTCTTTGGTGGGTTGAATCTGTTCTACGATCTGGACGCGGCGACCTATCGTTCCAACTACTGGATCTGGGGTTGGGGACCGTCGGTCAAGATGTTGCTCGACGCCGATCGTCTGACCGAAGTGTCGCGCCGGTTTGATGCCGGCCGGCTGCGCCGCGTGGCCGATGAAATCGGTCAGACGAGTTTGCGCTTTATGGTCGTCGATCCGAAGCATCCGGCGCGGGGCGTGCCGGTGTCGCGTTGGAACCGCAACCTCGATTTCGCGACCGGTTACGAGGAGCGAATCAGCGTGGCCGATGCGCAATTTCTGTCCGGCTGGGCGTGGCTCCCGCTCCACCGCGCCACAGGCAACGTGGCCTACCTCGACGCCGCGAAGACGTTGACCGATGCCACGGAACGCCTGACCGCGGAGCACGGAATCATTTGGCAGGATTATTATCAGGAGCCGCAGAAATGGGCGGAGCATTTCGTCGACGAATCAGGTTTCGCGATGGAGGGCATCGCGGAGCTTTACGTCACTACCAAAGATCCCCGGCACCGCGACATCGGCCTCACCTATTTCGACCGTGTTCGGCAAAAGTTGGAGCGCCCTGATGGCATCTGGAACCGCGGCTGGAACGAGAAGACCGGTATGATGCCGGCGGCCTTTATCTCCCGTGGCATGGGTTGGGCGATGGAAGGCTTGCTCGCGTCCCATCGCGTCAAGCCCGACGGCGGATATCTTGATCGCGCCAAGATTTTGGCGGAGCACCTCATGCGCTGGCAGCACGCGGATGGATCGTGGTCGATCAATGCGGACAAACCGGCCAAGGACGTGGGCACGGCCGAGAAAGCCACCGCGTTGTGGAGTCTATTGTTCTACCGACTCCATCACGAGACCAAGGACCCGCGACACCTGCAGGCCGCGCAAAAGGCGCTGACGTGGGGCGTCGCCAACCAGTATTTCGGTCCCGATCCCGAAGCCCGGGGTTCTGTCGTCGGCTCGGCACATGATGCTGCCGTGGGCTATCGGGCGTGGTTCCCCGTTTCCTGCACCTACACGTCGGCGTTCTTCGCCCTGGCCGCGATGGAAGAACTCCAACGCCTGAAACCCGTTGGCAAGGTCAACTGAATCGTTCCTTCATACTCCACGTCTTCTTTCTCGATGAAACTATCTGCCCTGCTCCTCGCCTTCGGTTGTCTGTTCAGTCTTGCGCCCCGTTCATCGGCGGCGGTGCCGACCAAGCCCAACCTCATCTTCATCCTCGCCGACGACTACGGCACCGGTGAAGTCGGCTCTTACGGTGCCGACAACTACAAAACGCCGAACCTCGATGCGCTCGCACGCGGCGGCACGCGTTACACGAACGCCTACACCGTGCCGCTCTGCGGCCCCTCGCGCGCCCTGATCCTGACGGGCCGCTACCCGTTCCGCTCCGGCGCGACGAATCAGGACGCGACCGGGACCTACTCACCGAAAGATTGGACGATGATGCCGACGGTCTTGAAAAGTGCAGGCTACGTCACGTCCGCGGTTGGCAAATGGGGTCAGCTTCCGCTCGGGCCCGCCGAGTTCGGCTTCGATGACTACCTCAAGTTCCAAGGCAGCGGCGCCTACTGGAACACGCAGGACAAAGCCAAAACCTACGAGGTGAACGGCAAGAAAATCCCGCTGGCCGACAACGTCTACCTGCCTGACATGATGCACCAGCACGTGACGAATTTCCTCACCACCAACCGCGACCGGCCATTCTATCTCTACTACTCGCTCTCGCACGTCCACACCGAGATTCTCCCGACCCCCGACAGTGCCCCCGGTAGCAGCGATCAGGAAATCTACCGGGATAACGTCACCTACATGGACAAACTTGTCGGCAAACTCATCGCCGAGCTCGACCGCCTTAAGCTGCGCGAGAAAACCCTGATCGTTTTCTTCGGCGACAACGGCACCTCCGGCGGCAAAGCCGACCGCGCCACCATCGGCGGTCGCCCGCTCTCGGGAGCGAAAGGCTCGATGCTCGAAGGCGGCGGCCTCGTCCCGATGATCGTCAACTGGCCGGGCGTCACTCCGGCGGGCAAGGTCTCGAACAACATGGTCGACGCGAGCGACTTCTTCCCGACCTTCGCCGAACTGGCGGGGGCGAAACTCCCCGAGAAGACCATCATCGACGGCCGCAGCATGGCCGCTCAAGTGCGCGGCGAAAAAGGTCAGCCCCGCGCGTGGGCCTTCAACCAGCTCGCCCGCATGTGGTATGTCCGCGAGACCGGCTGGAAGCTCAACGAGAAGGGCG
>CAYVDZ010000659.1:507-3658 GCA_964450575.1 uncultured Opitutus sp. | reverse complement strand
GCTGCTCGAGTTGAAATGCACGGTCTTGATCCCGGCCGCACTGGAACGCGTCATTACCGATAAAAACGCCCGAAGCTGCGTTGCCGGTTGCTCGCCGAAGCGGCGAACGGTCCTACGACCAACGCGGCCGATAAGATTATCGACCAACGCGGTGACATCGAATTGATCCCGGACGTTCTCTGCAATTCAGGTGGCGTCGTGGTCTCGTATTTCGAGTGGCTGCAAAACCTTTCGAGTTTCTATTGGACCCACGAGGAAGTGATGACGAAGTTGTACGCCATTCTCGACAAGGCGAAGGAGTCGGTGGAGTACCAGAGGCGGAAGTTTAAATTCAGCCGCCGCCTGGCTGCACTCACCCTCGGAATTCAACGCGTGGCCGACGCCAAGCAGAGCCGCGGACTCTTCCCTTAACAGGAAAATTGGGAAATCGGGAAATCGGAAAAGCTGAAAATGAACCCGGGAGCGATGCGCTCTGATCCACTTTCCCGATTTTCTACTTTTTCATTTTCTCGATTTTCGCTTTCCCGATTTTCCGAATCAGTGATCGTGGCCGTGTTCGAGCGCGATGATGAGCACGCCGAGCACCGCGAACAGCAGCGCCAGCAAACCGGCTTCATAGCGCTCGAAGACTTTGAGGCGGAATCGTTCAAAACCCACCAGCGCGAGCCAGGTGAACAAAGTCATACCGGCGAGCGTGGCCACCGCGAGAATCGCACTGAGCAGGAAGAACCCGCGCCAACCAAATTGCACGCCCGACAAATACACGGGTAGAAATCCCTCGCACGGCGACAGCGTTAACATCACGAACAGCCCGCTGACGGCGGCCCAATCACCGGCTTGTTTGGACACGATCGGGCTGCCCTTCAGCTCTTCCTGCCAATGGCTGTTGCCGCGTTCGTGTCCGCAGCGCTCATCCGGGTGATGTGCGCTCCCGGGGGGATGGTGATGCAGGATTCCGCGCCCGGTGACTTGCCGCCAAAGATAAAAGGCGGAGAACGCGATGAGCAATCCACCTGCAATCCACGGGAACGCCTCACCGAAATTCTCATCCAGTTCGAAGCCGAAGAACGCAATCACCAGGCCGAGCAGACTCGTCAGCAAGACGTGGCCAACTCCCGCCAGCGCCATCACCGCGAGGGCTTTCCCGCGGCTCCAACTGCGCGCCCGCGCCACGAGAACGAAAGGCAGCCAATGCGTGGGAATCGCCGCATGCAAAAAAGCCACAGTGAAACCTGTGGCGGCGACGGTGGTTAAAACAGTGGATTGCATCAGCGGAAGGTGGAGCCAGCACGCGAGCGCGCGCGCTGTCGAACGTGAAAGCTAGCAGAGTCGTCAAGCGTCACGCCGCCGCGCGCCATTCCGCACGGTTGTGCGCTTGCCGCGCCGGCACGTGGCGGCAAGCTCGCCGCTCCCTTTCCTGCATTCGCCGCCACCGCCCTCCCACGCATGTCGCCCGATCTTTCCGCCGTTCGCTCCTACCTGCTTTCGCTCCAGGATTCCATTTGCGCAGCGCTTGAAGCCGAGGACGGCACGGCTCGCTTCCGCACCGACGAATGGACGCGGGCCGAGGGCGGCGGCGGTCGCACCCGCATTCTCACCGAAGGAGCGGTGTTTGAAAAAGCCGGCGTGGCCTTCTCACATGTTCGCGGGACAAAGCTCCCTCCCTCCGCCACCGCGCATCGGCCGGAACTCGCGGGCAAGGCCTGGGAGGCCCTCGGCGTCTCGCTCGTCATCCACCCGCGTAATCCCTACGTGCCGACCAGCCATGCCAACGTGCGTTTCTTTATCGCCGGACACGAAGAGGCCAACGCGGGGGCATCGTCTGCCGCGGCAGGCGACGCGGAAACACCGTCGACCGCGCCCACGTGGTGGTTTGGCGGCGGCTTCGATCTCACGCCTTACTACGGTTTCGAAGAGGATGCCACGCATTGGCACCGCACGGCGCGCGATGCGGTCACGCCATTCGGCGACGGTCTGTATCCGCGCTTCAAGACGTGGTGCGATGATTATTTCCACCTCAAACATCGCGGTGAGCCGCGTGGCATCGGCGGATTGTTTTTCGATGACTTCAACGCTTTGGGTTTCGATGCCTCGTTCGCGCTCATCCGAGCGGTCGGCGACGCCTTTATCCCGGCGTACCGTCCGATTGTCGCACGACGCAAAGCCACTCCCGCCGGCGACCGCGAGCGGCAGTTTCAGCTGTATCGGCGCGGCCGTTACGTCGAGTTCAACCTGGTCTGGGATCGCGGTACGCTCTTCGGACTGCAGAGCGGCGGACGAACGGAATCGATTCTCATGTCACTCCCGCCCCTGGTGCGCTGGGATTACGACTGGAAGCCCGAACCAGGCACGCCGGAGGCTCGTCTTTATGACGTGTTCCTGCAGCCCCGCGACTGGGCGAACGAGTCACCCTAACGCAGTCAGTTCGGGGCCCGGGTTCTTCCGATCATGCCGCGGGAAACATGATCCAGCCGGAAAAAAGCAGGATGAGCGCAAAGAACCTGATTTCATTCTGCAGCGTTCTCCGTCTTCTTCGGAGTCTCCTTCCGCATGACTTCCCGTGACCGATTCCTCGCCGCCTGTGCCTGCCAACCGCTCGATCGTCCCCCGCTTTGGGTGATGCGTCAGGCCGGACGTTATTTGCCCGAGTACCGGGAGCTGAAGGCGAAGTCGTCCTTTCTCGAGATGGTGCGAACGCCGTCGCTCGCGATGGAGGTCACGTTGCAGCCCTTGCGTCGTTTCAATTTGGATGCGGCGATCCTCTTTTCGGACATCCTCGTGATTCCCGAGGCCCTCGGCCAGGGCTATCACTTTCGCGATGTCGGTGGGATCGGCATGGAATATCGGCTCGAAACCCGGGCGCAGGTCGACGCGCTCGCTCCCGCAGAGGCGGTGCCGGAACGTTTGAGTTATGTGGCCGACACGCTGCAGTTGCTCAAAACCGAACTCAACGGATCACGCGCGCTGCTGGGCTTCGGCGGTTCACCGTGGACCCTCGCCACCTACATGGTCGAAGGCGGAAGTTCGGATGAGTTCGAACGCATCAAACTGCTTTTTTATACCGACCGGGCGATGTTTGGCGCGCTGCTCGAAAAGCTCACTGCGGCCCTGATTGCGTATTTCCAGATGCAGATTCGCGCAGGAGCGGATG
>CAYVDZ010000659.1:0-497 GCA_964450575.1 uncultured Opitutus sp. | reverse complement strand
GTACGCGAAGGGAACGGCGCCGCACCTCACGGATCAACCCTTCACCGGCGTGCGGGTTTTGAGTGTCGATTGGACGAACGATCTCGCGATCGTGCGGCGAACCTTGCCGGCAAATGTTGCGGTCCAGGGAAATCTCGACCCGGTGTTGATGACGACGACGCCCGAAATTGTGCAGCGCGAGACGAGCCGCCTGCTCGAATCCATGCGGGGCACCGCCGGACATATTTTCAATCTCGGCCACGGGATCACGCCGCGGGCGACGATCGAGTGTATGCAGGCGCTGGTGGATACGGTCACGACTTGGAAGTAGTCTCCTCGAAGTACGGTAAGGGTTGGCAGAGCAGGCGCGATATCCAGTCTCTCGAACAGCCTTAACCAAAATCAGCAGGTTCTTTTAGCCACAGATCACACCGATGAGCACGGATCCAGAGGATTAATAATCGAGAGGCACCTAGCCGCAATTCACCCGCAAGGTGAAGGGACTGTAATTTATAATG
>CAYVDZ010000658.1:0-3664 GCA_964450575.1 uncultured Opitutus sp. | reverse complement strand
TGACCCATCGCCGCGCGACGCTCAAAAATGCGTCGAACGCCGCCCAGTTACAACCGCGTCCCGGCCTCACCGCCTCTGGGACTTTCCCTGATTTTGTCGCTTCAACCTAATTCCCGGCGCGGTGGGTCGGGCGCCCCGAGCCCGTCACGAATGTCCAACCTCCCTTCCCCCATGTTACCCCTTCTCCGCTGCGCTGTTTTCCTCGTTACCGGCTTCGTCGCCTTTGCCGCCGACCCGGAGCGGCCCAACATCGTCTTCATCATTTCGGACGATCACGCGTGGAGTGATTACAGCTACATGGGCCATCCGCAGATCGAGACTCCTCATCTCGACCGGCTCGCCGCCCGCAGTGCGGCGTTTCCGCGTGGCTATGTGCCCACCGCGCTCTGCCGTCCCGCCCTGGCGACGCTGGCGAGCGGCCTCTACGCGCACCAACACAAGATCAGCGGCAACGATCCGTCCTTTGTTCCCTCCATGTTGAAGCCGGGGGCAGGCAAAGGCAAAGCGAAGGGCGGCGGCGGTGAACCGGCCGAGTACCTCGCGCTCCGGGAAAAACTCATCGCGCAATTGGATCGCCCCACCTTACCCAAGCTTCTCGGCCAGCAGGGCTACCTCAGCCATCAATCAGGCAAGTGGTGGGAAGGTGGCTACGAACGCGGTGGCTTCACCCATGGCATGACGCGCGGGTTCCCCCAGCCCGGCGGGCGGCATGGCGACGACGGACTCAAGATCGGCCGCGAAGGCATGGCCCCGATATTCGACTTCATCGACCTGGCCGTGGCCGAAAAGAAGCCGTTCTTCGTCTGGTATGCACCTTTCCTCCCGCACACCCCGCACAATCCGCCCGACCGGCTCTTCGAAAAATACAAGGCCAAGGGTGTTCAGTCCGACCACGTGGCCCGCTACTATGCGATGGTCGAATGGTTCGATGAGACCTGCGGTCAGTTGGTCGATCGCCTCGAAACGAAAGGGCTGACGCGCAACACGCTCATCGTCTATATCGGTGACAACGGCTGGATTCAGAAAGAGGACGGGACGGGCTTCGCGCCGCGCTCCAAGCAATCCGCCAACGAAGGCGGGATTCGCCAGCCCACGCTGTTTAGCTGGCCGGGCGTGATTCAACCGGGCAACCGCGGCGAACAACTCTGTTCCAGTATCGACATTGTCCCTACAGCGCTCGCAGCCGCAGGAATCAACGCGCCCGCCAATCTTCCCGGTTACAACCTCCTCCCGATTCTAAAATCGGGCCGTCCCACTCCGCGGGATGTGGTTTTCGGCGAGACGTTCGCTCACGACGTTCCCGACATCAACCAGCCCGAAGCCAGCTTGGCTCACCGCTGGGTGATCGAAGGAAAATGGAAACTGCTGCTCACTTACGACGGGGAAGTCAGCGCCCGCTACGCCGCCGCCAATCCACGTCCGGAGCTGCGCCCGCAACTTTTCGATCTGCTCTCCGACCCGCACGAAAACACCAACCTCGCGGCCAGGAATCCCGCCGTCGTCGCCCGCCTCGCCATCCGCCTTCAGGAATGGTGGCCGGTAACGGAGCGCAAGGCCCTCACGGCATGGCGGGACTAGCGCGCCCCTCATCGGCCGTCACCGCAGCTCCGCAACCTCTCCCCCAGGTTCCCTTCCCACTGTCTTCCTTTTCCAATATGCGAAAAAGCCTCACTCTTCTTTCCGCGTTGACGCTAACGGTTGCGGCCTTCGCGGCCAACAAGCCCAACATCATTGTCATCATGGCCGACGACTTGGGCTACGGGGACTTGTCCTCCTACGGAGCCACCGGTTTCAAGACTCCGCATATTGATAAACTCGCCGCTGAAGGTGTGCGCTTTACCAGCGGATATTGCTCGGCGTCCACGTGCACACCAACGCGCTATTCCTTGCTCACCGGAACGTACGCCTTTCGCCACAAGGGCACCGGTATCGCACCACCCAACAGTCCCATGGTCGTCCCCCAGGACACCGTCACCATTGCCGACCTCGCCAAGACCGCGGGCTATCGCACGGCGGTGATCGGCAAATGGCACCTTGGTCTCGGCGGCCCGGAAGGCCCAGACTGGAACGGCCAGATAAAACCCGGCCCGCGGGAAATCGGCTTCGATTATAATTTTCTGCTCCCCACGACCAACGACCGGGTACCCCAGGTTTACGTCGAGAACGACCGCGTCCTCGGACTCGATCCCAAGGATCCTCTCTGGGTCGGCGATCGCAAACCCAGTGAAGACCATCCCACCGGGATCACCCATCGCGAGACGCTGAAGATGGACTGGTCGCACGGCCACAACAGCACGATTCACAACGGGATCAGCCGCATCGGTTTTTATACAGGCGGACATGCGGCGCGTTTTCGCGACGAGGATCTGGCGGACAAATGGGTGGAAAAATCCGTCGCCTGGATCGAGGCCAACCGCAGTCAACCCTTCTTCCTGTTCTTCGCCTCGCACGATCTTCACGTGCCGCGCATCCCGCACGAACGGTTTCAGGGCGTCACCAAACTCGGCTATCGGGCGGACTCGATCGTCCAGCTCGACTGGTGCGTGGGCGAGCTGATGAAAACCCTCGACCGCCTGGGCCTGGCTGAGAACACCCTCGTCGTTTTCTGCTCCGACAACGGTCCTGTCATGGACGACGGCTACAAGGATTTCGCCTTGGAAAAACGCGGTGAGCACCGGGCCGCCGGCCCGTATCAGGGCGGAAAATACAGCGTCTACGAAGGCGGCACCCGCACGCCGTTCATCACCCGTTGGAAAGGCAAAATCAAACCCGGCGTCTCCGACGAGATTGTCGCCACGATCGATCTTCCGGCCAGTCTCGCCGCCCTGACCGGCACGCCACTTCCGAAGGACGCCTGCCTCGATAGTTTCGACGTATCCGGCGCGCTCCTCGGCAAACCCGGCGCGAAGGGCCGTGACCACCTGATCCAGCAGGACAACGGCCAAGTCGGGAACTTCGGCTTCCGCGTCGGCCACTGGAAGCTGCTACGCCACGACTCGAAGAGCGCCCGCAATATGCTGGTGGAGGCCCAACTGGCGAACACGCAGGTCCCGCAATTCCAACTCTTCGACCTTTCGAAAGATCCCGGAGAAACGCGGGACGTGCTCGCGCAAAACACCGCCGTAGCAGAGAAAATGCAGGCGCAGCTCGCCGCGTACATCGCCGCGGGCCGCACTCGGAAATAGTACATAGTAAAATATAGTACATACGCAATACCTTCGCCCTCGTTCCACCTTCGCCACCGATATGCCGATGAACCCTTCGCCTTCGCGACGCTCCCACTTCGCCTCCACCCTGCTGGCCCTGCTCGTGCTCGCCTCGAGTGCGGTGGCCGCCGAGCGCCGGCCCAACATTCTCTTCGCGTTCGCCGATGATTGGGGCCGTTACGCGAGTGCCTACGCGAAACTCGACGGAGCCGGCGGAATCAACGATGTCGTTCGCACCCCGAACTTCGATCGCATCGCGGGCGAAGGCGTGCTCTTCCGCAGCGCCTTCGTCAGCGCGCCATCCTGCACCCCGTGCCGCAGCGCGTTGCTGTCCGGTCAGCATTTCTGGCGCACGGGCCGCGCCTCGATTCTCCAGGGTGCGGTCTGGGATGGATCCAATCCCGCGTATCCGTTGCTGCTGCGCGACAAGGGCTATCACCTCGGAGAAACGTACAAGG
>CAYVDZ010000657.1:3208-3670 GCA_964450575.1 uncultured Opitutus sp. | reverse complement strand
TTGGAGGGCTGGAGCCGACGAATCGACCTTTGACCTTCGGCGTGAATTCGGATCGGCGGAGCAGACAAGCGGCTCGACTCCAGACAATCGCACAAAGGCTCAAATCCCAGGCGCGCGAACCCCTTAAATCTCCGCGTTTTACTTGTTACCCCTGAACAGCTGAGCAAGGTTCCCGGCCATGCACCTTGCCCGCTTCATCTGCGCCGCATTTCTCATCGGAATCGTCAGCCACGCCGCGGAAAAACCGCGGCAGAAAATCACCGTCCAACTCGATTGGATATCCGAACCGGAACACGGCGGGTTCTATCAAGCTGAGGCACGCGGGTTTTTTCGGGGAGAAGGTCTCGACGTCACGCTCATCCCGGGCGGACCGGGCGCACAAGTCATGCCGAGCGTGGCCACGGGTCGCGCCGACGTCGCCCAAGCCGATTTGATTTTGCTTGTCGGTATCGAATAATTTGA
>CAYVDZ010000657.1:0-3198 GCA_964450575.1 uncultured Opitutus sp. | reverse complement strand
ACACTCCTGCAGCAAGCGGAGGGGCTCCCCGTGCTGCAGTTTGCAGCCGTCTTTCAAGACGACCCCGCCGGCATTCTCGTGCACGCCGACAGCTCCGTGCGGCGGTTTGAGGACCTGAACCAGAAAACGATCATCGCCCGCCCGGAGTGGCCGTTCACGAAGTATCTGGAAAAGAAATACAAGCTCACGCTCACCATCGTGCCGCAGAATTTTTCCGTCGCCGCATTCCTGAGCAATAAAGAGGCGCTGCAACAGGGTTACTTCATCGCCGAGCCCCACCACATCGTCAAAGCCGGCGGCAAGATGCCGCGTTTTCTGTCCACGTGGGACGCCGACTTTCGCGCTTACGCCGTGCTCGTCACGAATCGAAAATTCGCGCGGGAAAACCCCGACGCGTTGCGGGCCTTCGTCCGTGCCTACATCCGTGGCTGGCGCGACTACCTCGAAGGCGATCCCACGCCTGCGCACGAGGCCATGAAACGGGAGAACCCCACGAACACGGACGAGTTCCTGGCGTTTTCCCGTCAGAAGATTCTCGAGGAGAAACTCGTCACCGGCCGCGATCAAGACGGAGGCGTGCACCAAATCGGGCGGATCGATCCGACCCGCTACGCCCGTCAAATCGCCCAACTGGAGGAACTCGGTATGCTCGCGAAGGGTAAACTCACCCCTGCGAGCACCATGACCACCGAGTTCCTGCCCAAGCCCTGAGCGCATCGGCAAGAGTGTGCTGCCTGTCCTTCCGAATGTGATACAGACATTCCTGTCTGTTCCCCCGTTTTTATCCGTCGCACCAGCGCCCCGCCCCGGGGTGCCCGTTTCCCTTCCTTCTCCTTCCGCGCCTTCCTCCGTCCTCCCGCTCCATGCCCCAGCCGACCTCCCGCGATCGTTTCCTCGAACTTGTCCACGCCGCGCTTTCTGATGGTTCGCTGGTGAAGCTCACGCTCGGACGATACCGCGGGTCCGACGCCACGGTACGCAACGTCTTCATTCGGCCCGTCGCCCTCAAGGCGGGCCCACACTTCGCCTTCGTCTGGCGGCATGCCACGCGCGACATCACCCGGAATTTCACCCCGAACGATGCGCTCCGTGAGATCGCCGCCCTCCTCGGTACCCAGTTTTTGGATGCGCATCTCTTTCGCACCAGCCAGTCCGCCCAGCTGGAAACTCAGCCCGACGGCTCCGCCCGATTGCGGATCAAAGCGGCAACTACGGCGGCAAATCCGGACCTCGCCCCGACTCTTCCCGCCGCCGGACATGATCGTACCAAGACGCATTTGATTCCCGCCCAAGCCCCTTGGCTGCGCGCGCTCGGCGTGACCAACGAACGCGGGCAGCCGAGGGAAGGAATGGCGGACAAATTCCGCCAGATTCAAAAGTTCGCCGAGCTCTTGTCGCATCTCCTCGCCGAGGCCCAGTTTTCGCACGACCGCCCGCTCACGATCGTGGATATGGGCAGCGGCAAGGGCTATCTGACCTTCGCCGTCGCGGCCCTGCTCGGCGAACGAGCCCAGGTCCGCGGCATCGAAGCACGGCCGGAGTTGGTCAACTTGTGCAACCGGATCGCGCGCGAAAATAATCTCGCCCCGCGGCTCTTCTTTGTCGCGGGCCATATTGCCGACACGACGCTCGAAAAATGCGACGTGCTCATCGCGTTGCACGCCTGTGATACGGCCACCGACGATGCCCTCGCTCACGGCATCCGCGCCGGCGCCCAACTGCTCGTCGTCTCGCCCTGTTGCCAGAAGGAACTTCGGCGCCAGCTCACCGCGCCGCCGATCCTGGCGGATGCACTGCGCCATGGGATCTTTCAGGAACGGCAGGCTGAGTTCGTCACCGACGCCTTGCGCGCGCAACTCCTCGAGTGGGCGGGGTTTCAAACCAAGGTCTTCGAATTCATCTCCACCGAGCACACCGCGAAGAACATCATGATCGCCGCGATACGACGCCCGTCCCCCGAATCGGAACTCGAAACCAAAGCGCAACGCACGCGGGACTTTGCGCAGTTTTATGGCATTCGCTCCCAGCGCCTCGCCACCGCCTTGGAATTCGCTCTTTAGTTTCGCGCGCCCTCTGCGGCGACGGATGGCGCACTTCTGCGGGAATCGGCTGACTAAGCCCCGAACGATTTCCCGCCCATGATTCTACGATTTATTGCCGTCGCCACGCTCAGCACGTCCTTCGCCTTCGCCGACACCGCCAGCCACCGGCAGGCGGCGGCGGAAATGCTCGACCTCGTCAGCGGCCAGGAAACCATCAAGGCCTCCCTCAGCAGCATCCTCACGCCCATGCTCAACGGCATGAAGGAAAACGGCACGCCCGACGAGGCCTTGGACGCACTCCGGGGAGCCTTTACGGATTGGCTCGAAACGGAGATTCGCTGGGACGAGCTGCGTCCGCAAATGGTTCAACTCTATGTCTCCCGATTTTCCGAGCCGGAGCTGAGGGAAATCACGGCGTTCTATCGCAGCCCGGTCGGGAAAAAGGCCTTGAAAGCGCTGCCCGGCCTTGCTGCGGAAGGCGCAAAAATTGGACAAGCCTACGCAAAGACGAAGGAAGCCGCCCTGCAGCAGCGTCTTAAAAAAGTCGCCGAAAAACACCGCTTGCCGCTGTAACAGGCCCCCCCGAACCGAGGTCAAACCGGACTAATCGCCATGACCTCCGCACGCTTTCTCGTCTTCACTTCCGTGCTCGTTGGCCTTGCTGCGGCGCCGGCCGCCGAGCCGGAAACCACTACCCCCGAAATCATATTTTCCGGTGTCATCACCGCCGAGGGCAAGACGCACGTCGCGTTGACCGATCCAACGTCCAAAAGCACGAGCTGGGTGCAAATAGGCAATGAGTTCGGGGACTACTCGGTGGAACGTTACGATCCCAAGGACGACGCGGTCTTCCTAAGAAAAGGCTCCCGGGAAATCCGGGTTGCGCTCGCTTTGGCCAAGACCACCGAACCCGATCGCGCGGTGGTGAGCACAGCTCCAAGCGCGGCCCTCGATGCTGCGGGTATTGCGATCCGCGTGCGGACCAATTTGCGGCAGCTGGCGACTGCGGCGCAGCAGTATCGTCAGGGAAACAACGTGAAAACAGTCTCGTTCAACGATCTGGTCGGCCCGGGAAAGCTCATCCCTCAACTCAACCCGGTCGCCGGCGAAAACTACACCACGCTGAACTTTGGCCCGGATGTGACCGCGGTCAGTG
>CAYVDZ010000656.1:0-3676 GCA_964450575.1 uncultured Opitutus sp. | reverse complement strand
GTATCGGGAATACTATTACGAGAACCGTCCGCCGCTGCCGCAGAACTTCCAGCCGCAGCTCCCGTTCGACAACGGCGCGATGAACGGCGGGCGCGACGAGAACCTCGCCGCCTGGCCCCGCACCGAGAAGGTCGTCAGCGACCAACTGGCCGAGTACTACGGCATGATGACGCACATGGACGAGCAGGTCGGCCGTATCCTCGCCGCGCTGCGCGAGAGCGGGCAGGCGGACAACACCCTGATCGTCTACGCCGCCGACAACGGGCTCGCCATGGGCAGCCACGGTCTGCTCGGCAAGCAGAGCGTGTTCGAACACAGCATGCACACGCCGCTGATCTTCTCGGGCCCGGGCATCCCGCGCGGCAAGGCCAGTCAGGCCTTCACGTATCTCTACGACATCTTCCCGACACTCTGCGACGTGCTCGGCATCGCTCCGCCCTCGGCCCTAGCAGGCGAGAGCCTGCGGCCGGTCTGGGAGGGTCGGAAGGAAAAGATCCGTGACACCGTGTTCCTGCCCTACATCCAGGTGCAGCGCGCGGTGCGCGACGACCGCTGGAAGCTGATCGCGTATCCGAAACTCGGTTACCTGCAGCTCTTCGACCTGCAGCACGATCCGGACGAACAGACCAATCTCGTCGGCCGGCCGGAGTCGGCGGCGCACGTGACGCGACTGCTCGGGCTGATGCGACAGTGGCAGCAGCGCGTCGGCGACCCGCTGGAGGTTCCCACGACCAGCCAGGCGCCGCCGAAGCTTGACCTCACCGGCAAGGCCCGCGTGCCCGACCAGTGGCAGCCCGATTGGATCGTCGACAAGTACTTCGATGGAGTGAAGGCTCCGCCGCCGGGCACCAAGGCCGGCAAGAAAGCCAAGTGAATCTTCAGCCCCTTTCCGCTCCTGGAGCCGGCCACAGCTTTTGACCGCGGATTACGCGGATCGAGCGGATGAGCCGGGACAACTTCCACCGCAGATTACACGGATGCCGCGGATCAGGTGATGATTAAATGTTGTCATGAGTTTTAGCGCGACGGAGCGGCGACCGTGAACGGCTTCCGAACCGGATTCCGCAAACCGCGGCGGGGCGATCCCTGGTTCAGCTTGTCACCCAGCCCCGACGGTTCGTGCAAAGCAGGCGCTTTTTAGCACCCCGGCCAGGGCCACTCGTCGGCAGGACCAATGACTGGGCATACAGTGAAAGTGGAGTGATGCGAGGGCACAGACTTCAACCCCGACGAAGCTCAACTCACCGCCGGATAACTGCCCAACCACTTCACGAGCGGACAATACTTCCGCAATTCAGCGATCGCTTCCTTCATACTCGGGTCATCGTGATGGCCCGTGACATCGAGGAAGAAATAATAGTCCCACGGGCGCCGCTTGCTGGGGCGTGACTCGATTTTCGAGAGATTGATTCCGCGCTCGGCCAATGGCATAAGCATCTTCAACAAGGCACCCGAGTGCGAAGCCGCTTCATCGCCGAGCGAAACCACCAGGGCGATCTAAAGGGAGGCGATCTAAAGGGGTCAAACTTTGCACTTTGTACTATCGCAGCAACGACATTTGCGATCCTAAGACAGTTCTTGTCAGCGGCGCTTCGGGATGTTCTCGTCTGGGACGGCGTGATCATTCGTCAGGAAGCGCCTATATGCGATCCTGCTGCTGATGGCGGGACTTGGTATGCGCGCGTGTGAGGTCGCAGAGCTCACCCTCGATGATATTGATTGGGAAGACGGCTCCGATCGCTCCGATAAATGGGGTACTAGGCCGTTCGATGTTCGCGGCGAAAAACGTGGCCGTGAATTGAGCTGAGTCTAAGCATGGCCAGAGCGTGTCGGATCCACACGTCGGAGATACATTCCCGCCGTAACGCGAAGGCGAGGTCGATTTTCCACGGGGCGTTTGCAGGGTCGGACGGCCCATCGCTCATCGTCTTGCCGACATCCAGAAGCCTCTGCTCAAGTCGCTCACCCCAGCCGCGCTCCTTCAAGTCCCGGAGTTCACTGCCCTCGTAGCCCGGATGCAGGGCCAGGTGGCGATGCTCCTTCGCCACGGCGCGTTTCCATCCTTCGGTTCCGATTGCCCACCCCGTGCAGGAATTCGGAAACTCTTCCGCTTCCTGACCAGCAGACAAGGCGGCCAGTGCTGCGAGGTGCCGGGAGTAACTCGACCAGCCCTCTCGTGAATCCGCGAACCTGAGCTGGCCGAGCAGCGCCTCCCCGCATAGCCACTTCGGGCGATCGGCTTGCATCAGCCGGCGCAGGCTGCTCCAGCGAAAGGACGCGCCATTGGCGGCAGGCACCAGGTGAGCGCGGACCGGGTTGAGGTGAATGTAATTGATCACGCGAACCAGCGCGCCCGCATCTTCGACCAGCGGAGATTGATAACGTCCTTGGAAAAGATGCCCCTGTTCGCCACGGAACCGGTTGAATCGCGTCGCAAACGTACTCTGCAACCAGTGCATGCCCTCGACCAGGTTTGGGTCGGGCGTTTCTAGCGCCAAATGGAAGTGATTGGGCATGATGCCATACGCATGGAGGCGCCAGCGATGGCGGTCGCATGCCTCGGGGATGACCAACTCGAACGCCCGAGCCGCGCCAACGCTTCCAAAAAACGTCGCACCGGTAGTCCCCGCGATTGATGACGTGATAGAGCGCTCCGCTGAATTGCTTGCGCAGTCGTCTGGCCATCCGCAAGACTAAGCGGTGTCTCACGGTATGCCCTTGGCTGCGGGCGAACTTCGAACGGCCTGACCCCGTTCGTGCGCCCGCCGACGAAAGTGCGGCACGTGCGACGTGGCGCGGCGACCTCCAAGCGGCGCGATTGCAACTCGCGCGGTAACTCGCCGCTTGCGTCAGATGAGCGGCGTGTACGGTGTAGTGGGCAGACCCAACGGTAAGACTCCGCCCTGCTTCGGGCGACCCCGCTTCCGCCTTTACCCCCACTAGACCATGCCCTCCTCGCCTGCCCTGCGTTCGGCGCGCCATGCCCGCGCCCTGTCGGCCGCCATCCTCACCTGCCTCTGTGCCGCCTTCGCCTCCGCCCAGACTGTCGCCCCCGCTGCCACCCCGCCCGACGCCGGCGCGTCGTCCGCAGGGAGCGCCGTCCAACTCTCGCCGTTTCTCGTTTCGTCCGAAGGCGACGACGGTTACCGCGCGGCCAATACCCTCTCGGGCACGCGCATGAACGCGTCGCTCTTCCACACGCCCGCGGCGATCTCCGTGCTCACCAAGGAATTCCTTGACGACATCGGCGCCGAGAATGTGGCCGACATGCTCAAGTTCGCCACGAGCTCCGATAACGAGCGCACCGACTCCGGCGGCGGCCTCGCCCAGGCGTGGGACGTGCGCGCTACGATCCGCGGGTTCACCGAGTCCGTCATCACGCGCGACTACCTGCCCAACATGGTCCAGAACCGCGGCATCCTCGCCAACGACCGCTTCAACGTGGACCGGGCCGATGTCAGCCGCGGCCCCAACTCCATCCTGTACGGCGCCAGCCGGCCCGGCGGTGCATTCAACCTCAATTCCAAGCGCGCTGTGCTCAACGGCCGCCAGAAATCCGCGCAGCTCACGGAAAAGGAGGAAGCACTGGGCCTTCTCGGCCGCCCGGATATCGGCTTCCGGAATAGCTGGCGTGCCGCCCTCGATGAAAAAGGCATCGTGCTCAAAGGCTATGAAC
>CAYVDZ010000655.1:0-3681 GCA_964450575.1 uncultured Opitutus sp. | reverse complement strand
GTGGTGAACAACAGCGGCAAATCCTTCGACGCGGCGGCGGTGAAATTGATGGCCGGCGATGTCGCCAAGATCGTGGCGAAGCGTGCGCGTCCGGAAATGATGCGGGCAGCGATGGCGGTGGACATGTCGGAAATGGGACAGGTCACGGAGAAGGCGTTTGATGAGTTCCACCTCTATTCCCTGCCGCGCGCACTGACGTTGCGCGATCGCGAGACGAAGCAAGTGGAGTTCATGCGGGCGACGGGGGTGAAGGCGCCGGTGATCTACGTCTACGATGGGGCGGCGATGTTCAGCGTTTATCATGGCGGCCAGATGCGTGATCCTGGTTACGGGACGCAGAGCAACAAGAAGGTCTGGGTGATGCGGGAATTTAGAAACACCGAAGCGAACAAACTCGGGCTGCCGTTACCCAAGGGCCGCATGCGTTTTTATCGGCAGGATGACGCGGATCAACGGATCGAATTCACGGGTGAAACGGAGCTCGATCACACGGCGCGAAACGAACTGATCCGGGTGAAAACCGGCGATGCGTTCGATGTCGTGGGTGAGCGGATACGCACGGATTTCGTCGGCCAGAACCGGCAGGACTACGCGGAGGAGGCCTTCGAGATCAAAGTCCGCAACCGCAAGGCGGAGCCGATCACGGTGCGCGTCGTGGAGCACCTGTATCGTTGGAGCAACTGGCGGATTTTGCAGCAGTCGGACGAGTTCGTGAAGAAGGATGCACAGACGATCGAGTTCAACGTGACGATCCCGGCCGACTCGGAAAAAGTGCTCACGTATCGCGTGCGGTACGACTGGCGCTGAGGACGTGGGCGGGTGACAAAGTGAATCATACCAATCGCTCGTGACGTTTGGACCCATGCCACCGGCGAACGCGGTATTTTTGACCACGGATCACACCGAGGACACGGATGGACTCAGCTATCCGTGCCATCCGTGCCATCCGCGGTTAAAAGATTGGCGTTTGAAAGGAACGCCTTCCGTCGATCGGTCACGCTGACATTCGAACACCCGCAGATTACGCGGAAGGAGCGGATGATTGAGGTAGTCTGGAGTTCCTGCGGCGCGATGATGACCTATCGGCAAGGAATCTTGTTTTGAAATCTCAACACCGCGTTCGTCGGTCGTAAGTCCAAACGTCACGAGCGATTGGTATAAGAACCTTGGATCGCTGAGTTGACGCAGGTGAATCAGCCCTCCGGCGGGAGGGCGTGAAATGGTTTGGGGATAGACTTCCTCGATCAAGGCAGGCTTCGCGCGGGCGCGGGCCCTACCCGCGCGTTACAAGAGCACGAGCTCGTTGCGATGCACAACCTCGAGGCGTTTGCGGGCGGGGTACAGCGCCGCGACCTCTTCGCCGTGTTTGCCCGCGATGGAGGAAATTTCCTCGCTGCCGAAGGCGACCTTGCCGCGCGCGAAGGGCGTCAGTTCGGGGCCGGCGATGTTGACGATGTCGCCCGCGGCGAAATCGCCCTTCGCCCCGGTCACGCCGACCGCGAGCAAGCTGCGGCCTTTTTCCCGCAGGACGGGAACTGCGGACGCGTTGACGAAGACGGTTCCGACCGGGCGCTGAAAGTAGGTGAGCCAGCGTTTCTTCGCTTCCATCGGCAGGCCGCTGGGGACGAAAAACGTGCCCGGGCCGCGGCCGGCAAAGAGACGCTCGAGAATGGCGGGTTCGGAGCCGCTGGCGATGAACACCCCGCAACCGGCGCGCGTGGCAAGTTTGGCGGCGGTGATTTTTGAAACCATGCCGCCGACGGCCGTTTCGCTCGTGGTGCCGCCGGCCATCGCTTCGATCTCAGGCGTGATCTTCGCGACCACGGGCACGATTTTCCCTGTGCCCTTCATATCGATGAGCCCCGGCGCCGTCGAAAGAATCACAAGGTACTCGGCCTGCGTCAGGCTGGCGACCATCGCGGAGAGCGTATCGTTGTCACCAAATTTGATTTCGGCGGCGCTGACCGTGTCGTTCTCGTTGATGATCGGGATCGTGCCGTAGGCGATCAGTTGGCGGAGAGTTTCCTGCACGCCGAGGTAGCGTGATCGCACCCGCAGATCGTCATGCGTGAGCAGCACTTGGGCGACCGTCAGACCGTGCACCGCAAACCCGGCCTGCCACGTCTGCATCAGTCGTGACTGACCGACGGCGGCGCAGGCTTGTTTCTTGGAGACTTCCTTCGGCCGTTTCACCAAGCCGAGGGCGCCCATGCCGAGACCGACGGCGCCGGACGACACCACAATCACCTCGGTGCCACGGGCGCGGAGCGCCGCGAACTCCGCGCAGACGGCCGCGATGCGCGCGGTGTCAAGCTGGCCCACGCCGGAGGTAAGCACGCCGGTGCCCAGCTTGACGACGACGCGCTTGGGCGCCGTCTGAGAGATCGGGGACGGTTTGGAAGTCATCTAGTGACAGCGGAACGAGTCGCGACCGTGAAGGGTGGCCGCTGACGCGGGAAAGCAAAGTGAGGTGCGAGGCGGCCTCACACGTTGAGCAGGTCCTTTTCTTTGTGCGCGAGGTGCGCGTTGATCTCGGCGATGGCTTTGTCGGTGGCGGTCTGAATGTCCTTTTCGAGTCGCTTGGTTTCGTCTTCCGGGAGCTTGGCTTTTTTACCTGCCTCGATCGCGTCCCGCCTAATATTGCGGATGTTGACGCGACCCTGTTCGGCAAGCTGCTGCGCGGTTTTCACGAACTGCTGGCGTCGTTCGCGGCTCATTTCGGGCAGTGGAATGCGAATGACTTTCCCGTCTGGCACCGGGTTGAAACCGAGATTGGCCTCCTGGATGGCTTTGATGATGGATTTAATCAGGGTCGCATCCCAAGGCTGAATCTGGATGAGGCGGGCATCCGGGGTGGTGATCGCAGCGTTTTGCTTGAGCGGCGTCATGGAGCCGTAGGCCTCGATCATCACGTTTTCCACCATGGTGGGTGTGGCTTTGCCGGTATGGATACTGCTGAACTCGTGGAGCGTGTGGTCCACGGATTTCTTCATCTTAGCCAGAGTTTCAGTGAGGAGCGGATGGATGATCATGACAAGGCGGGTCGGGTGTGGAGTTGAGCTAACGCGTCGGAGCCGGTGTGGCCGCCTTCGGTCGGTTGTTCTTAATGATCAACTTCCCGGTGATTCACTCAACTAATTTTAACGAGGGCGGTTCACCGTAACTGAGAGCCGAAGGCAGTGAGTCGGGCGGCGATATAATGCGGACGGACGAAAATCGAGCCGCCAGCAACTTAACCCTAGACGCTTAGGCGCCGCTCCCGACTCTCAGCCAACCCCTTAGTTCTTCACCAAGGTGCCAATCTTCTCTCCAAAGATGGCCTTGCGGATGGCATGCTCGTCGTTGAGGTCGAACACGAGGATGGGCACGTTGTTATCCATGCAAAGCGAGAACGCGGTCGAATCCATGACATTGAGTCGCTGCTTGAGCGCATCGATGAAGGTGATTTGGTCGTAGCGGACAGCGTCGGGATGTTTCTTCGGATCCTTGTCGTAGATCCCGTCGACCTTGGTGGCCTTCATGATGATGTCCGCGTGCATCTCGGAAGCGCGCAGCGCGGCGGTTGTATCCGTGGAAAAATACGGGTTGCCCGTGCCGGCGACAAAGATGACGACGCGCTTTTTCTCGAGGTGACGGATGGCGCGCCGGAGGATAAACGGCTCGGCGATCTGGTTCATCGGG
>CAYVDZ010000654.1:0-3682 GCA_964450575.1 uncultured Opitutus sp. | reverse complement strand
CATGAATCCCGGTCGCAAGCTCGCGTTTGTCGTCAATGAGCAGAAAGAAGGCGCTCCGGCGCTCGCCGATGAACTCGCCGACATCGCCCGGAAAGCGGGAGTCACCTACAAGCAAACCGCGCGGTTCCCGATTCCGCGCGGATATTTGAAAGGCTGTGACGCGTGTTGCGTCATCGGCGGCGACGGCACGCTGCTGGGCGTGGCGCGTGAGTCGGCCCGTGAACAAGTACCCATCATCGGCGTGAATCGCGGCAGCCTGGGATTTCTGACAACGCTCTCCGCCGAAGAAGCGCGAGCTCATTTTGCGGAGGTGCTGGGAGGCGGGTTTCAAATCGACCATCGGGCAATGCTCGACTGCTCGACCGGAGCAGGATCGTACGACCTCGCTTTAAATGATGTGCTGCTCAAAGATGAGGTGAACTCACGCCTCGTGCGCCTGGAGGTGTTTGCAGACGGCGAACTCGTCACCGACTATACCTGCGATGGTTTGATCATTTCGACGCCGACCGGCTCGACGGCCTACAATCTTTCCGCGGGCGGCCCCATCCTCCATCCGGGCGCCGGGGTCATCGCGCTGACGCCGATCTGTCCACACACGTTAAGCAATCGATCGGTGATTCTAAAAGACACGGTGAAGCTGCAGATCTTTAACCGTTCACCGCATTCGCGCCTGCTCGTGGCCATGGACGGCCAGCGGAATTTAAAGGTGAGTGCGCGTTCGCCGGTCGAGATTTCGGTGGCTGACCGCCGACTCCCACTCGCGCAGCGTCCGGGTTATTCGCATTTTTCCGTGGTCCGCACGAAATTGAAATGGAGCGGCGGATTTAGCACGAAAGGCTGAGCGCGATCTATCAGGATCGGACGAGCTCCGTTCGGCCGCAGGTTCCAAGAACACCGCTGAAAGCCGCCGTTCAGAATCAAATCAGTTTCCTTTTTTCCGATCCTGTTCGCGCCTGGCTCGCGCCTCGTCCGCGCGCATCGCGGCCTCTTCATCGGGATCGAGTTTACCGTTTCGGTTTCGATCATATTTCCGCAGGTCCTCCTCACTAGCTCCCGATTTCTTCTCACCCTTCGAGGCACCCGACTTATTCTCCGCGGCGGAGCTGTTTGCCACCAATCCAACGACGCAGCTCAACGCGAGTACGGTCGCAACGAGCGTGAAAATCCGTGAGCGGCATTTCATAGCTTCGTCAGCTTGGGCCATAACCGCCCAATGGCGAGCCGGTTCATAGCAGGCTCACCACCTTATCGCGAACTCGATCAATCCGTTTATACGAGGCGAGTTCCGAAGGCATGGTGGCCAAAGCTCGCCGCAATCCGGGTGCTGCAACCGAGCGGGCCACCTCGTCGAGGCGGTGCAACGCAATGCGGATTCCAAATACAATTCCGCCCGTTTGCGGGAGTGCCATGAGCGCCTGGTGTTCGACTCGCAGCCACAAACGATCGAGCGCCACGGGCGGCTCAGGGGCCGCGATGGCGCGAACCGGATGCAAATTGAGCTCGTCCGTGGGCGCCAACCCCCAGTTATCCCGGTGGTAGGCAACGCCCGGTTTGAGGCGGGCCAAAAATTGCCGGATCGAAGCGCCGAGCGTAGGATTCAATCCCGGCACGACCCCGTGAATTTCATCCATCGTGTGGTCCAGCTTGTCCTCAAGGGCCCATCCGGTCGGAAAACACAGCGCACCGCCCCGAAGTCGAAATTCCCCTTCGGCGTCGGCCGACAGCAACAGGACATCGCAGTCGAACGAGCGACCAAGATCTGCCACCGTCGCGACCAACGAAGCGCCCCAACTGACAGCAAGCGCCGCAAACTCGCGCAAGAGCGGAGCGCCTTCCGGAGTAAGCGCCGTATAACGCAACGGATCACCTTCGATCCATCGCGCCCGCTCTGCCAGGATGGGCGCAGCACCCTCGGGCACGCGGAAAAACTCCGCCGGCTCGCTGCGCCGCAACGTGAGGTGCAACCGGAAATCGGCATCCGGAAACAACCCGGCAAGCGCAGACCCGGCTGCATTCATGAAGTGGATACCATTAGGGACGGACCACAAGTTGGGTCCGCCGATCCTTAATGAAGTACCGCTGGGCGAACGCGGCGAGATCCGCGATTCCGACGGCGTCGATGTGCGCGTCGTAGTTCTTCCAATCGTTGATCGGCTGACCGTGAAGCGCGTTCAACGCCGCCTGCATCGCGCGCGCGGAATTCGTTTGCAGGGCCTGGCGCCGTGCCGCCTTCAAACGCACGTGACAGCGCGCGAGTTCGACCGGTTCCACTCCGCCGTCCCGCACGCGTGCCACTTCGGCATCAATTTCCGCCAGCACCTCGGCTTCACGCCCCGGCTGGGTCCCGGCAAAGAAATAAAACATGCCGGCGTCGAGTCCGGTGATGCGGGCCGACCGCACGAAGTACGCGAGACCTTTTTCCTCGCGCACGCGCTCGAACAGACGGGACGCCATGCCACTAAACAGTTCGTCCGCCACGTCGCCGACGTAGAAATCGTCCCCATGCACCTTGGGCCCGGCATACGCTTGAAACACGACCGCCTGTTCCCGCGGTTCCCGTTCAACGAATTCTCCGGGATTCGCGGGGAGTTGGGTCAACGACGACGCCGACACCGGCACGGCGGCGTGGCCGCGAGGAATCCGCGCGAGGAATGCGCGCAAGGCAGGCACGAGTTTCTTGGGATCAAAGTCTCCCGCCACGGCGAGCACCACATTCGAACCCACACAGAGACGCTGGTGCAGCGCAGCGAGGTCTTTGACCTTAAGAGCCTTCAAACCCGCCTGGTCGCCGCTGGCGTCCAAGGAAAGTGGATGCGCTCCGAAGAACTTCTGCCGGCCGCGTTTCCGCGTTAGCGCCACGACATCATCGTCATCCTGCTGCAAGGCTGCGATCTGGGCGTCACGTTCCAGCGCAAAAGTCTGGGCCTTGAACGCAGGCGCCAGCAGCGCCTGGGAAAGAACGGAGATCGCCCGGGCCGCATCCGGCGGCAGGACTTCCGCGGCCAGACCCAAGCTATTGTTGCCGGCGAAAGGATGAAAGGATCCCCCCACCTCTTCAATGTACTGCGCCACGGCGGCGGCACTGCGGGTGCGCGTGTCCTTGGAGAGGACTGTCGCCAGCAGCGAGGTCGCGCCCCGCTTGCCGGCGTCCTCAAACAGAGGTCCGCCTTGCATCACCAGACGGAAATGCAAATTGGGCAGGCGACGATCGGGTTGGAGTAAAAGACGGGCGCCGTTCGGCAGCGTGATCTCCGAAAAATCAGGCCGGCTGAGCGGACTGGGCGATAATGCGGCAGTCGGCGTTTCGGGCGCGGCGGGATTGGACGAGACCGACGTCATCCTTCCGGGGGAGAGATACGTCTTCAGCGCGACTTTTAAATCGGTCGGGGTGACGCGACTGAGCTGATCGAAGAACGTCCGGCCGTGATCGAGATCGCCGACGACCACTTCGGCGACGCCGAGACGGGAGGCCTGGCCGCTCATGGTTTTTCGCGAATTGATTTCACCGACGACAAGCTGGCGAACGGCCTTCTTTAATTGCGACGCGCTAAAGCCGCGGGTCACGCAGCGTTTCAGCGTGGCCAGAATCGCGGCGGTCGCGGCCCCGCGCTTGTCCGCATCGCAGGTGAAGGAAACGCAGAAAAGTCCGGTGGTACCCGGATTCCAACTTGAGGTGTCAATC
>CAYVDZ010000653.1:0-3682 GCA_964450575.1 uncultured Opitutus sp. | reverse complement strand
GACGCGTGTATTGAGGAAAGTCGAGCAACTTGCTGGTGAAGGATTCGTGCGTCAATGACTTTTCCTCCCCGAGCACGCCTGGGATAAAACGCGCCAGCGCATCGATGAGGACGGCGGCGGCCAGCGTACCGTTGGTGAGCACGTAATCACCGATCGAAATCTCCTGATCAATCACGGTGTCGCGAATCCGTTGATCAATGCCTTCGTAGTGGCCGCTCAGCAAAATCAAGTGCTGCTGTTGCGACAACTCATGGGCGAGTGCCGGCGAAAGTGGCGTGCCGTCCGGAGTTAGATAAATCCGACGGGAACCAGGGGTTTGCAGCTGCTCGATGGCCGCGATCACGGGCTCCGGCTTCATCACCATTCCGGCGCCGCCACCAAAAGGCCGGTCATCGGCGGTGCGATGTTTGTCCACGGACCACGCGCGGACATCGTGGACGTTCACGCTGAGATGCCCTGCTGCAATGCCCTTGCCCAGAATGCTCTCAGCCAAAAAGCCGTCGAGCATCCGCGGGAAAAGCGTCAGCACATCGATCGCGAGAGGCATGCGACAGTACGTTGAAAGGAGGAGACCGCTAACCGACCCCGAAAACAAACCAAAACAAAACCTCGGAACGATCGTTCCGAGGCTCGAGGGGGGCGCGAGGCCTCCGATATTTTCGAGAGCGTCCCGGGAGAGACTCAGGCGACGGCTTCAGCCTTCGCACCGGCAGCGCGACGCGCCTTCTTGATCATGGAACGCATGGTGTCGGTGGGCAGAGCGCCCTTGCTCAACCAGTAGTCAACACGATCCAGCTTCACGTCGATGGGATTGCCCTTGTCTCCGGGGCGATAGGTGCCGAGGTTTTCGACCGCCGCGCCATCGCGGCGCGAGCGCGCCTCAGCGACAACCACGCGATAGAGCGGTTGGTGCACGGAGCCAACTTTGGTAAGACGGATTTTGAGAGCCATTTCGGATGTGTGACAGACGGATTCTTGCCTGGAAAAGCCAAGGACAAGACCGGTGAGCCCCCGCCTTGTCAAGCCCTACTCGGGATCGTTTCCGAGATGTGGAATTCGAGATTGGGAAACAGACCGTAGCTCGATTGCCCGATCAGAGGGCTGGGTGCGGTCGTGAGCGCAACTCCGAGACTGGATCAAAGCGTGACCGATCACGTTAATGGATGGAGCATGGAGACCGCAGGTGGTGATTCGAGGCAGTTTCCGTCTCCATTCGGACGGATGACACGTGCGTGGGGAAACGAATGCCCCGCGAAGCGAGCAAAGGCACACCCGGCCCCGGAATTACCGCCCAAAAAGGCGACTGAACCAACCCGATCGCTTCTTTGTTTCTCCCGGAGCCGCGACGGGCACCCGCAAATGAGGACGGAGCAGCGCGACCGCACGCTTTTCCAACTCGGGGTTGCCGAGGACGACGAAGCGGCGCTCGACTGGCTGACCGGCGCTGATCTCCTGCTCCATCGCGGCGAGATCGTCGGCAAACCATGTCGTAGCAATCTCGACCCGCGCCAGCGCATCGGAATGACGGCTGCAATGCGCGATGGCTTCAACCAAGTGGAGACCTTTTTGTCCCGGACGGAACGGCAGCACTTCGGCCAGCGAGCCCTCATCAATGTGAGCGAGCGCGTTGAGCAGCTTCTTGAAATCACCTCCGACAATCACCGCCTGCGACATGTTTTGGGCGAACACGGCAAATTCAGCCAGGGTGGACAGTTTCTCGAGTTTGCAGAACTCCAAGGTGCCCGGTTCGAGCGCCGTCAGAGCGACGGGGAAATTTTCCGGAATGTTAAGCTTGGCAAGATTCTTCAGCAGGGCGTTATCCCGTTCACCCGCGGCCTGCGCCTGGTCCACCATTTCTCCAAATGGATTATCGAACGCGAGGGTCTCCTTGAGGATACTGATTAGCTGGTCAATGAGGTCCGGCGGCTGGCCTTTGAGTTGCAGGAGCTCCGTCGCTTCCTCGAAATCGAGGTCGATGTACTTGGCCGGCGTCTCATCCTTGCTCCGAATCGGCCACTCCGGTCCGTCGGCGTTCTGCGCCAAGCTGTTCAACGAGGTATCGACCATGATCGAAGTCCCGAATGCGCTGCGCACCTCATCCCAATCTTTAGCGGTCGATTTCATGAGTGTTCGATAAAGCTTCTTCAACCTACGCCTGGACGTGCTGAGCAATTTCAGCCGCCAGCTTTCGATAATCGGTGATGACATTATCTCCCGACGGCCCCGCGTCCGTCGCTTCCGCGCTAACCAGCGAAACCGGCAAGCCCAGTGCGACGGCCCGCCGCACGATCATCGCATCGCGGATCTGCGTGTCGAAAATTTTCGCGGTGGGCGCGGCGCGTTTGGCGCTCTTGAATTGGTTCAATCGAAGTTGCATGCGCATTTTCGGAACCTCGATATCGACCCCGGTCTTGATTGAGTTAAATATGATTCCCTGGATCTGTGCAGCCGGCCCCATCGCCGTCCGGCGAAAACTCGCGGAGAGTTGTTGAAACTTGTTCAACTTCTCCACCAGGAGGGTGAAGCCAATCAGACTGAGCGCATCCGGATTCGCCGGCACATAAATTTCGTTCGAGGCAAAGACGCCGCATTGCGAGGCCCGCAGGATATTGGGCGGGCAATCGAAAAGGATGTAATCGTAGTTATTCTCGATCGCCGCCAACTGCTCTGAAAACAGCAGATACGGTGGACGCTTCGGATCGCCCACATACTCGCTCTCCAGATCAACCAAATTGAAGGTTGTCGGCACCAGATCGAGCCCGGGCAACAACTTCTCTCCCGACTTGCCTTCCACCACATCCTTGATGACGAGATCCTTCACCTGCAATCGTCCCGGCTCAAAGATGGAATAGATCGAGCCTTCCGTCCCGCTGTTGATCTTATTCCAACGGTCCAGTTTCAAGAGCCAGATGCTCGCGTTGGACTGCGTGTCAAAATCAAACAACAGGACTCGACGTCCCGTTTTGGCCAAGGCCGCCGCTGTATTAACAATGAGCGACGTCTTACCTACGCCTCCCTTGTAGTTGATGAAAGTGATTTTGCGCGCCATGCTTTATGCCCGTTGACAAGCGGGATCAGTCGCGAGTGAACATGCGACCCGGTCTTCAGCTGCGCCAGACAAAAACAGGCGCAGGAGGTTTTACCAAAGTTTTTGCTCAAGTGAAAAAGTCCGCACTCCGCGACGCCATACTCCATCAGCTGCGCAACGAACTCGCCACCCAGGCGAACGCCGCGGTGACGTCCCGCGATGAAGCCATCAGCGAGGAAAGCCGCGCCGAAAACAAGTGGGACACACACAGCCAGGAGGCCGCCTACCTTGCCGAGGGTCAGGCGAAGCTGGCCGCCGGGATCGCCGATAGTATCGAACTTTACACTACACTTCTCCTGCCCGACTTTGGGCCGCTTGAAGGGGTCGCCGTCGGCGCCGTGGTGGAACTCGAGTCCGCCAATGGAAAACGTTCGACCTATTTTCTCGGTCCTCGCGCCGGCGGACTCGAACTGAACATTGAAGGCAAAAGTGTCCTCGTGCTCACCCCGCAAGCCCCTCTCGGGCGCCAACTGCTCGGCAAACGTCTCCACGATACCATCGCGACCCCGGGTCGCGGGCTCACCGCCCAACAACGGATCGTTGCGATAAGTTAGCGGTTCTGATCGCAATCGGCCATTGCATCATGGAAAAGCG
>CAYVDZ010000652.1:0-3684 GCA_964450575.1 uncultured Opitutus sp. | reverse complement strand
ACCATGAACATCGGGCGCATGGCGGTCACGAGCACCACGATCACCCGGCAGCGCTCGACGATCATCACGAGCCGGTGTTCGCGCGCAATCTCACGAAGGACGCCCAGTTCCGCATCGGCAAAACCGGCGTGCCCACGTTCGCCATTTTTGCCGGTATCAGCGGACTCAGTACGGCATCCTATCCGTTGTTCGCGGACCCCGCGGTGCTCGTCGGAGCCAGCCCAAGCGACCCGCCTTGGGCGCAGGTCTGGCAGTTTGTTTGGCGGTGCGCCCCGGATTCGGCCGCACCCCCGGCGTTGAGTTGAGGCAACGCCGTCGCTCGCGACGTCGCATTTTCACGTGAGCGGGCCCCCGCGCCTGCGCGTGTGCAGGCGTCCTTCGCGGACGCGCAACTTCAACGTCAGTCCCTATGTCATTTCGATTTTTCTGTTTCCTTGGCGCAGCCTCAGTGGCGGGCGCGCAGTCCACGCCTCTCAGCCTCGATGACGCCGTTCGTCTCGCGTGGGCGAACGATCCCACGGTCGCCGCGTTAACCCTGGCACCCGGGCTGGCGAAGGCCCGCGAAGAACAGGCCGGAATCCGGCCAAATGCCGAAGTCGAATTCACCGCGGCCACGCCCACTCCCTTAAAGAACGAGAGCGAGTGGTCGCTCGGGGTCGGCGTCAGCCAACGTCTGCCGCGCCGTGAACGAATCGAACAAGCCCGCGCCTTTGCACGTCTCGGCGGCGAGAGCACCGCGCTTCATCTCAGCGAGCAACGCCGCCAACTCGCCGGCGAGGTGCGCCGGCTTTATTACCACACGGTCGTGCAGCAAACCCGGCGCGATGTCGCGGGTCGCACCCTCGCGACGCAGCGTGAACTCGCCGCCAGCTTGGAACGTCGTCGCGCCGCGGGCGAAATCGCCGCGGCTGACATCGACATTCTGGCGTTGGAAATTACGAGGGCTGAGCAGGCCCTCGCCTTTGCGGACGCTGAACTCGTGGCCTCAACCCAGCGTTTGCGCGGACGCCTGCGTCTACCCGCCGGCTCCCCGCTCACACTCAGCGCCACCTTCGAAACGCTGCTCGCGCGTCCCGTGCCTGCCGCCCCCACCACGTTGGAGACCGCGCGTCCCACGCTCGCTCTGGCGGCACTGGCGATTCGCCAGGCCGAGGCCGCAGTCTCCCTCGCAAGGTCCGAGAGCCGGCCCGACTGGACCGTGGGCGGCGGTGTGGAATTTGAGCGCCGCACCAACGATTTCACGGGCCGGCTTGAGAATGATCCACGCCTGAGGGTGCGCGCCTCCGTGCCGTGGCCCCGGCGCGTCGCCAACCGGGGCGACATTCTCGAAAAACAAACCGCTCTGCGCATTGCCGAAGCCGAACGTGCCGCGGCCCAAAACGAACTCACGGCGGAAATCGCTGCGGCCGTCGCCGTGGTCCGTGCGCTTCAGCCTGTCCTTCTCGTCCATCAATCCTCGCTTGCACCCGGAGGCGCCCTGCCGGAAACCCTGCGCACCGCTTACGAACGCGGTGAGGTCACCGCCCTCCAACTCGCACAGGCCCGCCAGCAGCGTTTCGCCCTGGAAACCGACTTCCTCCACGCCGCTGCACTCTACGCCACCGCCCTCGCCGAAGCAGAAACCGCTGCCGGCGCCGTTCCTCCGCAGCCCTGATTTCCTCTTCGATGAAACTCTTTTTTCCACTCCTGCTTGTATCCGCATTGATCGTACACGGTGCCGACAACCATGGACACCCCCATCCGGACGATCCGGGAATGCCCGCCACACCTCAGTCCGGCCCGGTGCGAATCACCCGGATGATGGCGCAGAACCTCGGCCTCGAAACCGCCGAGGTGGTACTGCGACCGATGCAGAAAACATTTCCCGCCCTCGGAATCGTCGAGCCGGAACCAGGCAAGATCACGGCCATCACCTCGCGCGTGGCGGGACGCGTGACCAAGCTCGCCGTGCATGATGGCCAGCGCGTCAAGGCCGGCGAATTCCTCGCGGAAATCGAATCGCGCGTCGTCGCTGACCCGCCGCCGCGACTGACGTTCACTGCGCCCATGAGCGGAGTCGTCCTCGAGGTCGAAGCCACCGTCGGCGGCGCGGTCACGCCGGACCGCCCCTTCATTACCCTGATCGATTTATCGGAAGTCGACGTGGTCGCCCACGTCCACGAAGGCCAGCTCGCCGCGGTCAAGCCCGGTCAAGCCGTGCAGATCCGCTCCATCGCGCACCCGGATTTGATTATAACGGGAAAGGTGAAAACCACCGCCGCCAGCCTCAGCCGCGAGACCGGCACGCTCCGTGTATTCGTGCATGCGGAGAATGCCGACGAAAAACTCCTGCCCGGAATGCGCGCCCAACTCGCCTTCGTGACCTCCGAATCCGACGACGCGGTCGTCGTTCCGCGCGCCGCTGTATTAGGCGACGCCGGCGATCTTTTCGTATTTCGCCAGATCATGACGGCGCCGTTTGCCTACGAACGCACGCCGGTCGTGATCGGGCTGCGCGATGACCGCTTCGTCGAAATCATCGAGGGCGTCGTGCCCGGCGATCGCGTAGTGACGCGGGGTAATTATCAGCTGCAATATGTCGGCGGCGGCGCGACCACGATCGAGGACGATCACGGCCACTCGCATGGCCCGGGTGGTCATCAGCATTAAGGACGCGCCATGCTGACCCGACTCATTGCATTTTCACTGCGCAACCGGCTCTTCGTGCTCGCGGCCGGAGCGCTGCTCCTGGCCTACGGAGGTTATGTCGCCGCGCGTTTGCCGGTGGATGTCTTCCCCGATCTGAATCGTCCGACGGTCACGTTGATGACCGAAGCACCCGGGCTCGCGCCGGAGGAAGTTGAAACCCTGATTTCACTGCCCCTCGAAACCGCCCTCAATGGTGCTCCAGGAGTCCAGCGCGTGCGCGCGACCTGCAGCGTCGGTCTGTCGATTGTCTATATTGAATTCGATTGGGGTCAGGATATCTATCGAGCGCGCCAACTCGTGCAGGAGCGAATCGCGCTCGCGGAGGCCAAGCTTCCCGCCGGTACCGAGGTCCACATGGGGCCGATCTCGTCCATGATGGGTGAGATTTTGTTAATAGGACTTTCCTCCGAGACGGGAGCGACTGCTCCAATGGACCTCCGCACGCTCGCCGACTGGCAGCTGAGTCCGCGCCTGCTGACGATTCCCGGCATCTCGCAGGTGATCGTGATCGGCGGAGGCCGAAAACAGATTCAGGTGCGCGCCGATCCGGAGCGCATGGCGGCGTATGGCGTGAGCTTCGATGAGGTGAACGCCGCGGCGGAGCGCGCCCAAGGCAGCTCGGGGGGTGGCTTTATTGCGAGCGGCGCGCGGGAAGTGCTCGTGCGCAATCTCGGCCGCACGGCCGATCCCGACGAGATCGGCGCAACCGTCGTGAAGTATCGCTCCGGCAGTCCGATCTTTTTACGCGACGTCGCGGAAGTCGGGATCGGCGTGCAACCGATGCGAGGCAACGCCGGAGTCGCGGGCCAGCCGGCCGTGATCCTCGGGGTGCAGAAGCAACCGGGCGCCGATACGATTACGCTTACCCGCCGCGTCGAGACGGCCCTCACGGAAATCGGCCCTTCGTTACCCGCCGATGTCCGCATCAATGTTCTTTTCCGTCAGGCCACGTTCATTCAGACCGCGATCGAAAACGTCCAGGAAGCGATTCGCGAC
>CAYVDZ010000651.1:0-3689 GCA_964450575.1 uncultured Opitutus sp. | reverse complement strand
CGTGGTCTGAAATTCGATCGCGTTCGGTCGCTGCGTCACGACCCACTGCGCCGGCGCAACCAGCCCAAGAGAATTCTTCTCTCCCAGGGCCACGGTGCCGGCGCCGATCACGATCCCGTCATGCCCCACGGCCGTCAGCAGCCGGCCGGTTTCAAACTCGCGGACCCGAAACGCTTCAGGAAGCCCCTGGCCATTAAACGGGGTGGGTTGCGGCTCGGGATATTCGGGACCCGCGACGAGATCGCCCGTCGCATCGCGGACCTGCCAAATGTAACCACCCCAGCAATACCGGGTGCCCTGCAAGGCCTGCGTCTCCGGAGACCGGGGATCGAGCAAAAGCACCGTCAGGGCGGAATTGACAAGAGATAGCACACTCTGACCTTCGGTGGCGTGAGCATGTTTCTCAAGCTTTCCATCGACCCGAACGCGTGCGGAAAAAGTCGCGCTGGATCGCCGGGCTCTTCCCCCCCGTCAGCACGAAGCAAATTGCTGTTTAATCTTGCGCCGGGATGACGTTCCGGCAGTTCACGACTGAGCTTGCCCCCGCCCCAACCCCGACATTCGCAATGGTTCGCCGAGGAAGTGCGACCGCATGAACCCGCCCTGCGGGCTTACTTACGGGGAGCGTTCCCAACCTTGCCGGATGTCGACGATCTTGTACAAGAAACCTACGCACGGTTGTTTCGTGCCCGAAATGCAGGAGGAGTGACCGAGGCAAGGCCTTATCTTTTTGCCACCGCGCGGAACGCGGCGATCGATCTTTTCCGCCGGCGAAGGGTGATGCGAATCGATGGCCGCGCGGAAGTCGCGGGTCTATCGATCATCGCGGATCAACCCGACGCGGCCGAATCCCTCGCGCACCATCAGGAATTGGACATGCTCGCCGCCGCAATTCGGGCACTCCCTAAACGATGCCGACTCGTTCTCACTATGCGTAAGCTAAAGGGACTTTCCCATCGAGAAATCGCGATAAAGCTCGGGATCTCGGAGAACACGGTCAACGCTCAGATCGCACTCGGCATCACCCGCTGTCGCGATTACCTGAGCACACGAGGGATCGGAGCGAAAGGATCGAAATGATTACGCCACGCGCCAAACCAACTCGGGCAAAGCAGATCGAAATCGAGGCGATTGCCGCGGAATGGCTGGCGCGCGAGAGCAACGGGTTAAGCTCAGTCGAACGAAACGAGCGTGATGTCTGGCTGACATCGGATCCACGGCACGTTGCCGCGTACTTGGAATTCAATGACGTGTGGAAATCGCTCGACCATCTCGTCGAATCTCCCGCAGGAGCAGCGCTTGAAGAGGAGGCCGATACGGAGCTAGCACAGCAGTCCCTGAAAGGGCGATCGCGGTGGATCCCGATTGGGCTTGCGGCGGCCGCCGCAATCACCGTCAGCATTTTGGGATGGAACCGATTTGAGTCCAGCGAGCGCGCGTCTAATGCAGCCCTCACCACGGCAGTCGGCGCTATGCAAGACCGTATCCTGGCGGATGGCTCCGTGCTCCTGCTGAATACAGATAGCGCCATGCAGGTTCATTACACGGCTGGCGAACGAAGGATCGTCCTGCTTCGCGGCGAAGCCCACTTCACGGTCGCAAAAGATCCCACTCGACCGTTCATCGTCGAGCTTGATCGGATCGCGATTCGCGCAGTGGGCACAGCTTTCAATGTTCGTCGCTACGCGGATTCCGCCGACGTATTGGTTACAGAAGGGCGGATCGAAATTGCCGAATCCATCACAATTCCCAACCCGCCGCTCCGGCTCGCATCCGATCCCGTGCTAGGAACCCTCGGACAGGGCGAATTCACCCGCATCATCCTTCGCAATAATTCCGCCGTAAAAGTCGATGTCGAAACGCTTCTCCTGGAACCTACCGAGATGGATCGCATACTCGCGTGGCGCGAACGCCGCCTGGAATTTGTCTCAACTCCACTCAGCGAAGTGGTGGCCGAAATCAATCGTTACAGCAAACGCTCCCTCATCATTGCCGATCCGCACCTCGGAGCCGAACGTTTCGGCGGTACTATCCGAACTGATCAACCGGAAACATTCGTATCCTTATTGGAAAAAAGCTTCTCCGTGACCGCCGAACGGCGCACGAATGACGTCGTACTCCGACGCAGCCGCTAACCGCTCGTCCGAAAATTTTAATAGAGGTTTCTTTGGGTTCAGACGTGGTAGTTTCTGCGGTCCGTCGTGTTCCTGCTCGCTGACGGCGAATCCACTCAACCCTAATCCCGAAGATGCCTCTGTATCCCTCCGTTCGTTTCTTTTTCGCCTGTTGCACGCTGCTTGCAGTCGTTCCAAGCCTCCCGACCAGTGTTTTGGCCGCCGACCCAGCGGGCAGACATCAGCCGCGTGCCTTCGATCTTCCTAGCGGTCCGGCTACGGAAACCCTGAAGCAGTTCTCCACCCAGTCCGGCAGACAATTACTCTACGCAGCAGACCGCCTCGAGGGCGTGCAAACACGTCCCGTTCAAGGTAGCCTCACCCCGCTTTCCGCCCTCACGCAGATGCTGGCCGGTACCGGTCTTACGATAACCCAGGATGAGAATGCCGGTGCCCTAACCATCAATCAAACGGTTCCGGCCGCCCGCCGTGGTGCCCGCCGAATATCGATGCCCAATGAAGATATCTTAGGATCGGAGTCGGCCATCACGCTGTCGCCTTTCGAAGTAACCACCCGACAGGATGACGGCTACCGCTCCGGAAACTCTGCGTCCGGCAACAAGACCGACACGCCCATTCGGGAAACACCGCAGTCGATTCAGATTATCAACCAAAGTTTCATGGATGACATCCAGGCGCGATCAATGGCAGATGCGTTACTCTATACCAGTGGCATCACCGAAGGACAGAATCCGCGCGGTGATCGCTTTGAGATCCGCGGGTTCACGACGGGAATCCCTTTTAAAAATGGTTTCCGCGACACCGGCAGGGCTCCTCGTGACAACGCCAACTTTGACCGTATTGAAGTCGCGAAGGGGCCTGCGAGTGTAATCTTCAGCCGCACCTCCGCAGGCGGTGCGGTCAACATTCTCACCAAGCTTCCCCAGCCCCGAAACTTTGTCGGCGTCAGCGCTACATGGGGCGGTTACGACTACTATCGTGGCACACTCGATGTGAACCTACCTTTAATCAGCGATAAGCTCCTCTTCCGCTTCAATGCCGCCTGGCAGGACTCTGGCAGTTACCGCGATAACGCCTTTGTCCATCGCCAATTCCTGGCCCCCATTTTCAGCTGGATTATTGGACCACGGACCCGTCTCAACGTGGAACTCGAGTACCTCAGGGATCGACGCGTCAACGACGCGGGTTTGGTGGCGCTCGGTACTGCGCCTTCGAAGGTTCCAGTGGAAACCTTTTATGGCGATCCGGATGACGTGAACAGCACCGAACAATATATCGGGCGATATGAACTCCTCCACACGTTTCTCTCTGGCCTGTCCCTTCGACACGCCTTTCGCATCAATCAAACGAACGAAACGGGATTCGACACGCAGTTCAATTCGGTGAATACAACCACCTTGATGCTCAACCGCACGCGGCGGTGGCTGTTCGCAGACGGAGTCGATAATTTTTATTTCCAGACGGAAGCGAGCTACACCCTGAACGGTCTTGGCGGCCGGCATAAACTTGTCGGCGGATTTGAATTCGGTAATAATTCCGATGCTCCTGTCATCC
>CAYVDZ010000650.1:0-3693 GCA_964450575.1 uncultured Opitutus sp. | reverse complement strand
AGATAGATGTTTACGTATTCGTACGGGTCGTTGGTGTCATCGTCGGCGAAGGCGAACTTCACGGTCGCGGACTGGACGAGCATCGTTGCGGGATTGAAGCCGTTAATAAGGATGTTGAAGTCGCTTGAGTAGGTGGTGCTGCTCTCAGTCAGAAGCTTCAACGGACCGCTCCCGGAATCAGGGTCGCGATCCATCCAGGTAATGGCGGAGGAAGAATTTGCCAGGGCAAGCGAGACGGCAACGGTGGCGAAGAGGAGGCGGAGATTCATCGGTGGTTGAAGGTGTTCCCCAGTCCATAGCGAAAATTGGGCCAGCTAGAAATCGGCAACGCAGAATTATAACCTTACTACCTGATAAATATGCATATAAAATTTAATAGATTTGTTATTTTTACGAAATAGGCCTGAAAAGGCCTGTTCGAAATACGTCAATTTATCCGACACTTTTGAACTGAAACGGACTTATTTCACCTGCGTTACCCTATCTTCCTCAGTCAGGCGCTCCGCGCTGCAACGGGTGCCAACTCCCGCTGCGTTGGTGCGTCTGTAGCGCCGCCCAGGAGATTTGCTCTGCCCTCGCAGTCGATGTCCTGGTTCATCACCGGGAGTGGTTTCGGCCCAGCAGTACGGGCTCACTGATCACGCGGGTGATGCCGGAGGCCCGGCGGATTTTGTATCGGCGGGAGCGGCGCGTTGCTGTGGCCGGGATCCAGCGGCCGGGACGGGAGTTGTGGATCATCCACCCGCACGGTCAGCCGGCGCCGGTTTCGGCTCCTGAGAACGTGCAGGTTCTCTTGTTGGATGGTTCGTGGTCGGAGAGTTCGGCCATGGCGCGGGAGGTTACGGGATGGGGACGGCTCGTTAGTCTTCCCATGGCGGGTGAAAGCCGGTACTGGCTGCGGGCGAAACAGGAAGGCTCCCGATTCTCAACGGTTGAAGCGTTGTTGTTCCTGTTCGAATCGTTCCGATTGGAGACCGCGTATTCCGCGCTCCGGCTCCAATTTGAACTGCACGTGTATGCCTCGTTACGCGCTCGCGGACAAAAGCAACGGGCGGAGGAATTCCTGGAAACCTCGCCGCTGCGGGCCGCGTTCCCGGAGGTGCTCGCTCACTTGAATATTTCCCGCTCCCGGGATGCCCCGCAGCCGATCAGAATCTTAGACTGAGCCGGCGAACCTGTCCGGGTTGGAAAGATGATCCCACCCCATTTTGGTGCCATGGTTTTCCCGGTATAGCTCCCGGCTAAAATCGATAAAGAATTCCGTCGTGCCGCCCGCCCGATGGCAAAGCCCGCCGCCGTCGAAGCCTTCCCGGCTAAAGGCCCAATACCCTGCGCGCCTCGGCGTTGGTATCTGTCGTCGTGCGGCGCAATAACGTATAGGTCGTGGCATGCTGGATACGGTCCCCCGGACTCATCCGCACCAGCGGACCGAGCGTCTCGAGTTCCACGTAGGTCTTGGGATCGGGATTGGTGTACACTTCCACGCTGGCGCCCCGGTCGGGATACCCGGCTCCCGGTACCCGGGAAGCGGATACGAGGCACATGGTGGTGCCGTCGACCCAGAGCATACGATCGGCGTCGGACCCCAGCTTGTGTGCTGTTCCCGGATCGCGCGGAACACGCAACATCCGATCGACGATTGTCAGCTGAGGCCAGGGCTTTTCTCCAAAGACGAAGTGTCCGTTCTCAAACTGAGACGCAGAGGGGATGGGCACGTAGACCGCCACCGGTTCGTTGAATTGGGTGATCACCCAGATGGCAATGCGTGAGGGTTCTCCGGATACGCGTTCGTACGTGGTTTCAATTTCCATCACGGCGGTATCGGCGTGGAGTGAGACGCGGCGGATCGTACGTACGCCGTAGAACGGGTCGATGGGGGAGGTGAGGATCAGTTGGGTGCCGTCGACCCGCGCGGTGACGGGTAGGGCATCAAACGCCGGTGGGGGCATCCAGCGGGAGCGTTTTGTATAATGACCCCATTCGGCTTCCGGGGCCGGCCAGGTTTTATCTCCGCCGAAGTTGATCCACGCGGCGCCCGTCGCATCGCCTTGTTTTCCGTCGAGCGTGCGGTCGCTCCAAAGCACATTCTCGCCGTCCTTGAACTTGAAGCTCATCACGCGCCCGATCTGCGGAACCACGACCACCTCGACCTGTTCATTGGTCAGCCGCCACACGTTTCTCCAGCCTTGAAAGTCGATCCGGTCGACCCGGGTGACCGACGCATCGGCGGCCTTTGTTTCGGGTGCAGCCAGCCAGCCGGCAGTGACCCCAAAGAGAATGACCAGCCGCATGAGCGTGACTCGACGTTCGCGGAGCGGCCGCGAACGCTGCGATTCCGGGCGAGGGCAAAACCCGTGGAAGGAGGAAGCCATGCCAGCTGAAAAGGAGGAGGGCACGCGGTGTTTGTGCCGACCGACGCAAGCGGGTGCGAGTCGTTTCTACGCCCGGGACATCTTCGCGTCTCAGACTCCCGTGGCTGGTTCGATGCTCTGGCCCCGATCCTCTCCCGGTCGGTGGCCTGAGCTGCGATTACCGGGATTTCAGGTTCTTCTGAATCGATTGATACAGCTGTTGCGCCAGCGCCAGATTGCCGGGAATGCCGTAGCGGATTCGCACATCGGTACGGTTCGGCCCCAGCTCCTTCAGTTTGATTACGACCTGAGTGTCAGCTGAGTCACGGCCTTTGAATTCGGCCTGCGTGGGTTGGCGGTCATCGCCGGTTTGGAACAAACTGGCATCTTTCATGCCTTGCTTCACCGCGTCGTAGGTGGTGGCAAATCCTGTTTCAGTCACCACCTGCAGTTCGCCCATTTTGTACTCACCCAAGGTATTCGGAGCTACTTGTACCTGGGTGCATCCGCTGAGCAGGCCAAGCAGGGGTAGAAATCCGAGAAGTGAAATCAGAGTGAGGCGGTGGATAATCGTCATGAGGAGGGGAGTCAAATTCAGGCATTTTATCGCGACGTGCAACTCTCGAAGGCAAGCTCAGCGCTGTGGGCCCTGCAAACGACGACTCTTTTACGTTTGGGATATTTGCCACTGACGCGCGATCGAGCACTTGACCTTCGTCCGCACGGGCGGACGCTGGGAGGCACGCTACCCCGCTCATGAATATTCCCAACAATACCTCCTTGTCCGCGTCGTCACGGCGGACGTTTCTGAAGCAAACTGCCATGGCTGGCGCCGTGCTGGGATTCCCGGCGGTGCTGCGCGCCTCCAGTCCGAATAGTCGCGTTCAGGTCGCCGCCGTCGGGGTCGACGGCATGGGTTATACAGATTTTCATAACATCGCTGGTCACGCGAAGGCGGTGCACGTGGGGCTCTGCGATGTGGATTCGACCCGCTTTGCCAAGGCGGATAAGCTGACGCCCGGCGTGCCGCATTTTAAGGATTACCGGGTTATGTTCGATCAACTCGGCGACCGCTTCGACGCGGTCAGCGTCTCGACCCCGGACCATATGCACGCGCCCGTCGCGATTGAGGCGATGAAGCGCGGCAAACATGTGTATTGCCAGAAGCCACTCGCGCAAACCGTCTGGGAGTCGAGGCAGATGCGCCTCTGGGCCGCGAAGAAGAATGTCGTCACGCAAATGGGGAACCAGATCCACTCCGCGGTGGAGTACCGGCTCGGCACCCGTCTGATTCGCGAAGGCGTGATTGGAAAAGTGAAGGAGGTCTACTCCTGGGTGGGGG
>CAYVDZ010000649.1:0-3696 GCA_964450575.1 uncultured Opitutus sp. | reverse complement strand
GGTCCCGCCAATCGCCGCCTGACCGAGGATGAATCCACCGGGCCCGGGCTCGGCTCCTTCGCCTCCGTCGGCAGCACCGGGGGGCACCGCGGACGCAAACGCTCCTTGCTGCAAGGCGGGATCGGAGTGCCGTTCATCGCCCGGTGGCCGGGTAAGATCACTGCGGGCGCGATCGATGATGTTACCCCCATCACCGCCGTGGACTTGTTACCAACTTTTTGCGCCTTGGCCGGCGCCCGTTTACCGGCGGACTACGCGCCGGACGGCATCGATCAGACCCCCGCCCTGCTCGGCCAACCCAGTCCGCAACGGACGAAACCGATTTTCTGGCAGTGGCAAACCGCCGCCCGATCCGGCGACAACTGGCCCACGCTCGCGGTGCGCGACGGCGAGGGGAAACTGTTGCTCGGAAAAGAACCCGGCCACGTGGAGTTGTTCCGCTTCCCGCAGGATCGTCTTGAGCAGACCAACCTGAGTCAGCAGGAGGCCGCCGAAGTAAAACGACTGCAGGCACTCCTTAACGCGTGGACGGCCACGCTGCCCAACCAGCCTGATCCCGCCACGTTCTCCCGCCAGCGCTGACGGGATCGATTCGCCTCTATGATCCCAAGTCGCGTCCACTCCGTATCCAATCTTCCCCTGCATCCCTTCCGCCCATGAGAATCCACCATCTCGCGCTCACCTCCCTGCTGCTCGTCACCGTGAGTGCGCTCATCGCGCGCGCTGCGACGCCGCCTTCCGGGAAACCCAACATCGTGCTGATCATGACCGACGATCAAGGGTATGGAGATCTCGGATACACGGGTAACCCGATCATCCGGACGCCGCAAATCGACCGGCTCGCCGCCGAATCGTCCCAGCTTACGGACTATCACGTCGCCCCCACCTGTTCACCGACGCGGGCTGCCTTGCTCACCGGTCATTGGACAGATCGCACCGGGGTCTGGCACACCGTGAACGGTCGTTCCATGTTGCGCGAAAACGAGGTCACCCTCGGCCAACTGCTCAAGAATCACGGCTACGCCACGGGCATGTTCGGCAAGTGGCACCTGGGCGACAACTACCCGTACCGGGCCGAGGATCGCGGTTTCACCGAAGTCTATCGTCACGGCGGCGGCGGTGTCGGCCAGACGCCCGACCTCTGGGATAACGCCTACTTCGACGGGAAGTATTTTCATAACGGAAAGGTCGTCGAGGCGAAGGGCTTTTGCACCGATGTCTTCTTCGAGCAGGCCAGCCGTTTCATCCGTGAATCCGTCGCTAAGGGACAACCCTTCCTCGCCTACATCGCACCCAACGCCCCGCACGGGCCGCTGCACGCGCCCCAAGCGTACCTCGACCGCTACGCCGGACAGGAACCCGCCATCGCCGCCTTCTTCGGCATGATCACCAATATCGACGACAACGTCGGCCGGACCCGCGAACTCCTGCGGGAACTGGGCATCGCGACCAATACGATCTTCATCTTCACCACCGACAACGGCACGGCCACCGGCGAACGCATCTTCAACGCGGGCATGCGCGGCAAAAAAGGCAGCGAATACGAGGGCGGTCATCGCGTGCCGTTTATCTTTCACTGGCCGGCCGCCGGGTTCAATCGGAAGCACGTTAGCGACACCCTCACGCATGCCATCGACCTCGTTCCCACTCTGCTCGATGTCACCGGAGCGCCCACGCCCGCCGGCTTGAAGTTCGATGGCGTATCCATTCGCTCGTTACTCGACCCCGCCACGGCGAATCGCGCCTGGCCCGATCGCTTCATCGTCACCGACTCACAGCGCGTGCGCGATCCCATCAAATGGAAACAGACCGCAGTCATGTCCCAGGAATGGCGCCTGATCAATGGTAAGGAACTCTACGCGATCAAACGCGATCCCGGTCAGACGAATGACATCGCCGCAGCCAACCCGGCTCAAGTGGCGAAGATGACGGCGTTCTACGACGCCTGGTGGGCGGAGCTCGAGCCGACGTTTGCCCAGACGACGGAAATCCACCTCGGCCATCCCGCGCATCCGGTCGTCAGCCTGACTGGCCACGACTGGATTCAGGAAGCGCTGCCACCGTGGAACCAACAGCACATCCGGCAGGCGCAGGGACTCGTCGAAGCTCCCTCGAATGCAAAAGGCAAAAAAGAGAAGTCCAAGGCTGCGCCTGGATTGCCCTCCGGCAAAGCGATCCACCAAGGCCACTGGGCGGTGAAGGTCGTGCGCGACGGCACCTACGAGATCAGCCTGCGCCGCTGGCCGGTGGAGGCCAACCAGCCGATCACCGCCGCCCTGCCCGCCGAGCCCGATGTTCCGGGCGCAACCAAAGCCTTCCGGGCTCACGCCGGTGTGGTTGTCCCCGCGATCAGCGCCGCCCTGCGGGTGGACGGCAAAACCCTCGGCACCAAGCCCGTGACCGCCAACGACACTCACGTGACGTTTACGACGAAGCTGACGGCCGGTTCTCATCAACTCGCCCCCGTCTTCACCACGGCGAAAGGCGACGAACTGGGCGCTTATTACGCCGTTGTCACCTTCGTCCGTTGAGCCGCCGCCACGCCGCTCCGGGACACGGGCGGCACGTTCGCCTCTCGCTCGTGCACGTCCCGTCGGCGAGAGGCGAAACTCCCTTGCGTTGCCGAACGCGCCTCGCTTCGCCCGTTCGACTTGGAAACCGCAGTTGGATGTAAAGTAGAGAGAGCAGCACAACGGTTGCCCGTCACGCTGCTCTCTCAACTCGTTTTTCGCGGAGCTACCCTTGGCGTTTGCGGAGGCGTCAATCTTTGCCAGATACTACGCGGGCTCTTTCGTGAAGTCATTCTCAAGCCCCATTCAAGTAGGGCAACAGCCTATAGCGCGCGGCTGAGAACGGGGCCATCGTGGCTTTCCCGGGAAAGCTGCCCTCGCCCCGTGACCCACAACTATAATCACGCCCGCCCATGAGCATTTCCCTCCCGTCCACCACGAACGCGACCGTCGCTTCCAATCACGACGAAATTGCGCAATGCGCGCGCGAACTCTGGACGGAAGCCGGCCATCCGGAAGGTCACGATGACGAATTTTGGTTTGCGGCAGAGGAGCGGCTACTCATGGCTCGTCAGGTGCCGAATGTGTCGGCGGCAATTTTGGCGCCACTGGCCCAGCCGGTTACCCGCACGTATATCACAAAGAATACGGCGCCGGAAAAAGTCCGGCGCCAACGCTGACACCGATGGGCACCTTCCGCACCGACTCGTTCCATGACAGTTTCTCGGCAGTATCCTCTTTAGTGAGGCCGGCTGACCAAGGACTCTTTCGGTGAAGATCAAACCCCTTGCCGGGAAACCAGCCGAGCCGTCGATGCTGCTTTGACGTCGAGTCCCAACCCAGGAAAACCCAGCTGATGCCTGCCGAAAAACAATCCGACGGTTTCGATGCCCTCACAGAACTTGCCCTCGACCTGCGCTGGTCCTGGAACCACGCCTCCGATGAGATTTGGCGCGCGCTCGATCCGAAGCTGTGGCACCTGACCCACCACCCCTATACGGTTTTTCAAACGGTTTCGCGGGATACGCTGAGGCAACGCCTCGCCGATCCGTCGTTCCGGGCGAGAGTAGCTGCCTTAGTGCAACTGCGCCGCTCGGAATCGACGGCGCCCGCATGGTTCCAGCAGAAACATCCGGCGGCACGGCTGGGCACCGTCGCGTATTTCAGCATGGAGTTCATGTTGAGC
>CAYVDZ010000648.1:0-3697 GCA_964450575.1 uncultured Opitutus sp. | reverse complement strand
TATATTTGGCGGGAGCGGGGTCGCCGTTTTTGGGCCAGCGACCGACATGTGTCACCAGCGTGCGGTCGGCCCAGGTCGCGGTGGGTTTTTCGAGGAGCGGAAGAAGGCTGCGACCTTCAATTTGGGCGCGAACCTTGGCGTCGAGTTTCATCCCGGTAATGGCGGCGAGCGTGGGGAAAACATCGATATGGGCGGTGTAGGCGGATACATCCGCCGGCTGGAAACGGCCGGGCCAGCGATCGGATCACGAACGTGCTTACGGCGCGGAATCGGTCGGGCGGCCCCCCGCCGCCGCCGCGATGACTTCCGCAATGCGATCCGGCCCGGGAAACTTCAGCAGGTAGTGATCCGCTCCGAGTTTTTCGGCCCGGGCAACGTCCTCCGGGTGATCCGAACTCGACATCACCACAATGGTGAGCGCGTCGAAATCCCGCTGTTTACGCAACCAGCTGAGTAATTCAAACCCGTCCGTTTTCGGCATTTTCAAATCCGTGAAAAGCGCGCACGGAGCGAACTCCGGCAGCTTCTTTTGGATGATCGCCGTGGCCGCAAAAAATGTCCTCACGTCCTCGCTGTCGAGAAACGTGATCACCGGATTCTGTACCCCGCCTTTCTCGATCAATCGCCGCAAAAGGAACAGGTCGTCAGGTTCATCATCGATAATGATGACGGGTCGAAGAGGGAGCGGCGATGTCACAGGCAGGAGGGTTAAATATTGAGGAAGGTCGACGTTCCCGCGTGGCCGGACGCGATCAGGCCAGGCAGGCTTTGAATTCTTCGGTCAGTTCAGAGCGGACAAGGTTCTTGCCGATAAACACCAGAGTGTTCTGACGCGGCGTGCCGTTCCATTCGCGATCGAACTTCGCGTCAAAAAGCATGTGAACGCCTTGGAAAACCAGTCGCTTGGTCGAGCCTTTCACCGCCAGTACGCCTTTCATGCGATAAATATCGCCGCCTTTCTCGCGCAACAGCGTGCTGATCCAATCGTTGAGCCGCTTGCCGTCGAGTTCACCGGGCTCGCTAATGCCGACTGAGGTCACAGCCTCGCTGTGCTCGTGCGCCGCATGAAAATCCTGCTGCCAGACGGGCTTGGAAACGTCGTCGCCGACGTAAATGTGCAACGGGTCGTGACCGCAGGACTCAAACACGAGGTAGTGACCCGCTTCCGCCAGGGTCAGCTGATAACGGCCGTGGCCCTCGCTCAACAGCAGTCGATGCAGCGTCGCTCCAGGTTTAATGGACTCTCCGTCTTTCGTGCGTGATTCCCAATCGGAAAACACCACCACCGCTGCATCCCGGGCCGCCGCAATATCGGCGTCCGCCAGTGATCTCACCGGCATCACGACCACATCGAGTTCGTTGGGGTTGCCATGATGGTGATGTCCATGGTCGCCATGACCCTCGCCGTGCGAGTGGTCGTGATCAGGCCCGTGATCATGATCGTGGTCGCAGTGCCCAATCTCGAGCGTATGCGTGCCGGCCGGGAGCGCATAGGCGCCGGCCCATTCGAACGGATACTCCGGTTCAAGGAACTTCGGATCCAGTTCCGTCGCGCGGCTTAGGTTGAATCCGCCGACATCGAGCACGTGATCGAGATTCACGTCGCAGTTTTTCGTGCGATGAAGCTTCGCCACGCCGTTGATGCGTTTGATCCGTGCCTCGAGGTGATCGAGTTCATCGGCCGGCATGAGATCGGTCTTGTTCAGCAGAATCACATCGGCAAACCCGATCTGCTTCACGGCCTCGTCGTCCGTGTCCAAATGCTGGGCCACGTGTTTTGCGTCCACGACGGTGATAATAGCGTCGAGGCGGAAGTGTTGCTTGATCTCGTCGTCGGTGAAGAACGTCTGGGCCACCGGCGCAGGGTTCGCCAGTCCTGTAGTTTCAATCAGGATACCGTCGAGCTTGTCCTTGCGTTTCAGCAGCCGGCCCAAAATGCGGATCAAATCGCCGCGCACGCTGCAGCAGATGCAGCCATTGTTCATCTCGAAGAGCTCCTCTTCACTTTGGATCACCAGCTGGTGGTCCACGCCGACTTCCCCGAATTCGTTCTCAATCACCGCGAGTTTCTTTCCGTGATGTTCGGTCAGAATCCGATTGAGCAGCGTGGTTTTTCCGGCGCCGAGAAAGCCGGTGAGGACGGTAACGGGAATCATGCGGGAGGCGCGTTGAGGCGAGAAGTCGAACGTTCGGTTGGCGGAAGGTCGATAAAAACGAAAACGTGAGGGCTGCTCACGGCGATTGCAACAGGGGCGAATATCCGTGCGTCCGGGTGTTTTGCGCCGGTTTGGCTCGGGATCGCGCGCGCTGTCGGCTGTTTATCACTTCGGCTGCCGGGTGCGATCCGCGTCGAGGTGGTAGATCGCGGAGAGCGCCCCGTTTTCCACCCGGGTCTGCACCCGCAGGGTCCCAAATACCTGCACGGGTACATCCTGCTCCGGCTTCACCCCGCGCTTGGTCATCTTGACCGTGATCCACTGGTTCATCGGCGGCACGACCCCGTAGCAACAGAGCAGCGAATTCGCCACGAGTAGAAACTCGGTGGTGACGGCACCTTCCATTCTCATCGGGAGCATGAAGCCGGTCACCGCCACTTTAATGCCATCGAGCTGGCGAATCAGATCCGGAATTTGGGCGTTCACCGCCACCAGTGCGACCGCATCGCCTACTCCGACAGCTGCCGCTTGGGCTTTCGTCAGTTTGAACGCATAGCCGCCGAGTGTCTCAAACCCCACGTCCAGGTGCCCGTCGATTTTGCGTTTCGGCATTTGCAGGGGCGGATACTCGGGTTCGGCCAAGACGCCCAGCTCCGCGGCCAGAGCCGTGTCCTCGTTCTTAACGGCTCCAGTCATCGTCGCTGTCTCCCGCACGAACGTATCCGAACCGGGGATATCCACGCGCGGACCGTCCGTGACTCCGACGGGCGTCATCGCCATCGCGTTCGACGCTGGTGGCGGCGGAGCGGGTGCCCGGCGGCGGCTCAGAACGGGATCCGGCGCCGGCTCGAACGTGCCGTCGATCCCGTGCACATTCGGCATTCCGATCGCGCAACAGAGCGTGTGATCGCTCATTGCTCGCAGCCCGGTGACTTGCGCCACGGTCAACGGCGCGGCCAGGCCGACGACGACCAGGGAGAGAGCGGAGCAAAGGCGGACCATAATTCTAAACACAGTCGTAACCCAGAATCGCTCCCCCGCAAGTGCAGCCCGATTTCCTCCACGTGCTCCCCGGTGGCGGTCATCTACCTCCGTGGGTTTCCTCAACTCCTACTTTGGGTGATCCATGCTCCCTCCTGTTCCGGAAGTGAGCGCATCCGAGCTCAATTCGAGCGTTTCATATAGATCGCGATATTATTGAATTTCGTCCCGCGGATATCGATCGAGGATACCGTTCCGGGAAACTCGGCCGCGTTCTTGAGCCAGTCCGCTTGCGCCTCGAATTGTGAGGTGTTGCCGACCGTCTCTCCTGTAGCCGGGTTCGCGACCGCCTGGAGGGTGAGTGGGCGCCGCTCGCCGCCGGTGATGGCGACGAGTTCGATCGAAGCCGCCGCGATGCGGATGAAATTTTCCGCATGGCCGTCGAGAATGTAGACGGTGAGTTTTCCAGCCGCCGCATCACGGACGAGTTCAAGGTTGTAGGCATGATCGCCCACCTCGATCAACGTACCGCCGTGAGGCGCCGTGTGAACGTGGCCGCC
>CAYVDZ010000647.1:0-3705 GCA_964450575.1 uncultured Opitutus sp. | reverse complement strand
GGCTCGGGGAGATTGTCGAGGTCGGCGAGGCTTTTGTCCTTTAGCCAGAAGAGATCGAGGCTGGTCTTGTCGCGAGCGACGATGTCGGCGTAGCTGTATTTTCGCCAGCGGCCCTCGGGATTCTTTGCGGTGTGCCAAGTTTCTTTCCGCACGTGACGGTTGGCGGGGTGGTAGCAAGCGATGAACTCCGTGAGGTCTTCGAAGCGCATCGGCTTTCGCTTCAGCGTGTGGTGCACGTTCGTCCGATAGTCGTAATACCAGATTTCTTTCGTCCACGGGTCTTTCGCCGCCGGCTGGTTGTCGAAGAAGAGCACGTTCGCCTTCACACCATTGGCGTAGAAAATTCCCGTCGGCAGGCGGAGAATCGTGTGGAGGTCGGTATTCTTGAGGAGCGCCTTGCGGACGGTCTCGCCCGCACCGCCTTCGAAGAGAACGTTGTCCGGCAGCACCACCGCCGCGCTGCCGGTTGTCTTCAGCATCGAGCGGATGTGCTGGAGGAAATTGAGCTGTTTGTTGGCGGTCGTTGCCCAGAAATCCTGCCGGTTGTAGATGAGGTCGTCCTTCTCCTGCTCTCCCTCCTCGTTGGTGAAAGTCATGCTGCTCTTCTTGCCGAACGGAGGGTTGGCCAGCACGTAGTCGAAACGTTTCCCGTTGTCGGCGATAAGTGCGTCGTTGGGCGAGACGAGGCTCTGGCCATCGATTTCGCCGATGTTGTGGAGAAACATGTTCATCAGGCACATTCTCCGCGTGTTCGCGACAATCTCGTGCCCGTAAAACGTCTCGTGCTTGAGAAACGCTTTCTGCGTCTTGTTCAGCGCCTGCTGCGCCGCGAGGTGATCATAGGCCGCGAGGAAGAATCCGCCCGTGCCGCACGCGGGGTCGGCGATGGTTTTCTGCGGCAGCGGACGCACGCACTCGACCATGCCGCGAATCAGCGCGCGCGGCGTGAAATACTGACCCGCGCCCGACTTGGTGTCCTCGGCGTTTTTCTCCAGCAGCCCTTCGTAGATGTCGCCCTTCACGTCGGCGCCCATCGTCACCCATTCCGTCTCGTCCACCATTTCGACGATGCGGGCGAGCTTCGCGGGGTCCTGAATCTTGTTCTGCGACTTGGTGAAAATCTGCCCGAGCATCCCGGATTTTTTCGCCAGCTCGCGCAGCACGTTTACGTAGTGGACCTCCAGCTCCGCCCCCTTGAGATTTTTCAGCGTGGGCCACGCATACTCGACCGGCACGCCGACCTTCCGGTTGTGCGGCGGCCGGCTGTATTCGTCCGCCATCTTGAGGAAGATGAGGTAGGTGAGCTGCTCGAGGTAATCGCCGTAGCCGACCCCATCGTCGCGGAGCGTGGTGCAGAAACTCCAGACTTTGGAGATGATGGAATCGGTGGTCATTAAATTCAGAGCTTCCATCCCTCACGACGCATAAGCCCCTGCAGGCTCACACAAGTCACACCGAGTTCTCGGCAGACATCGGGAATATACATCGGTCGAGGCGGCTTTCGTTTTTCTGCCTCCGAGGTCTCTTGCGTAACCACAGTTCCGTCCCGGAGCTGGGCAAGGGCGATGACGTAGGCATCGGCTTCATCAAATTCCGCCTTGGGGTCGAGAAGACCGGGAAAGCGATTTTGAATAGCGAGAGCCGCCGCAAGCACCTCTGTGTTGGGCAACCAGATCGAGGGGTGGGCGTCGGACCATGAAATTAACTCAGGCGTGCCGACTTTGCGCAGTTCTTCGTCCACGAGCGCCGGTGAAAAAAACCGCTGCTCGGTGATCAACGTATCTATCCGACCAAGCAACGACGGAAAAATATCCGTCGGGTAATATCGAAACTGCCAATCCATGAACACATTGGTGTCCACCGAGTAGAACGCGCGACGGGGAGCGTCACTCATCCAAGCCTCCGATGCCGGGGCGGGTGAGCAGCGCGCCTTTTAGTCTCTCGAAATGAGCCATCTTCAAGTCGAGATAATGCGCGGCGTTAACGATAGTGATACGGTTGGCGGAGAGTGCCTCCAAAACGACTTGGGTAAATGGCCGGCCCGCGCGACTCAAGGTCATGGCAACAGGATGGGCAAAGCCGCCTGTCTTCGGTTTGAGCGTGGCGACATAGCTATCCCAGCCGCGCTTCCAAGCTTGGTAGTGAGCCCAGTCATAATAGCCGGAAGCGCGCAGGCGCGTGGCCATCGCCAGCGGCGTGATTCTGAAACGGCGAGCAAGGCCGCGCACATCGCCGATATCCCAGCCGTTGCGAGGAAAGTCACCGGAGCGGATTTCCTGAGCCAACATCATCTCCGGCACGAGGGTGTGACTCGCGGTTTCCTCGGCGAAACGCTCCACCTCGGACCAAGCTTCGCTGCTGCGAGTTTCTCGTGAGGCCGGAGCTTCTTCATGGCCGGCGGCCAGCATAAGATGGACAACTTCGTGGATGAGCGTGAACGCGCGGGACTCCGGGCCTTCCTTGGAATTGATCGCGGCCACAGGCAGCGGCGCGCGTAAAAGGGACAAACCACGCGCCTCCGTGAGAGGCACCTTCGGAAACTGAAACACCAGAACACCGATGTCCTCGGCCGCCGCGCGCCATGCGGCCCAAGCCTGCCATTCGTTGGCCCAGCCGCGTTGCGTATCGGGGCTGATCGCGAGTGCGGCGCGGAGTCGTTCGGCGACCGTCGCCGGGGCCTCGGTCAAATGGGCGATTAGGTCGAAAGCCGGCGTGGATTCACCTAGCTCGACGAGAAGCTGGAGCATGGTTTCGCGGCGCGTGGACATCTTGCGCAACGCGAGCCGCAGTTCGGGCGATTCCTGTCCCGGCACAACTCCAGACAAACGACGATACTCCGCAGCCAAGGCCGGGACGACGGGCGGCTTCGGCCGGAAAAAGAGGCTCAGCGGACGGTGGTAGAGTTTCGCCAGATTCTCCACCTGCCTCATGGTCGGCTGTCTCTCGCCTTGTTCCCAATCGACCAGGCGTTCAACTTTTACGCCGAGGCGATCCGCCGCGCGCTCCACCGGGTAGCCGCTTTCCTCCCGGGCCCAGATGAGCACGGCAGGTGTGACTGGAATTGGCAGCGCGGTGGGCATGAGTTCAGCGGGGAACGTGGTCGAAGATTCAGCGGGGCACAAGTCCGACCCGGTGAGCGCGGGCAAACGAGTTCATGGGATCGCCACGGCCGACTTCTGACGGCGCAGACGAGCAGGTTTGATTGCGGACGCCACGGCGCGTTCAGCCCGAAGGCGGGCGAGGAGGGTGGCGGCGGGTTCGTCCGCCGGGTCCTGCGGCACGAGCTGGCCGGCGAACGCTTTTTTCAGGATCGATTGCCGCAGCGCTTCGGCTTTCTGGAGGTTGGTTGCGATGTCGGCTTCGAGGGCCGTTATCTCTGAAAGCTGTCGTTCCAAAATCTCGATCACGACGGAAGCCTCAGCAACAGGGCAAACTGGAATGACAATGGAGCGAATTCTGTCCTGCCCGATATTCCGCATCGACTCTTGGTTCCCGGTCGAGAGATCCATGATCTGACGCCGGCCCTTTCTGCTTCGGAGAAATTGGAGAAAATACTCAGGTGCCAAACCGCGCAGCGACAGTCTGAGCGTTTTGTCACTCAGCATAATTCGCTGCGTTACTTTCTTTACGATGACGCAGGCTCCGACGAGATCGATCGTGTTGGCCCTGCTGAGCAAAAAATCGCCTTCACGGATGAAATAGGTG
>CAYVDZ010000646.1:0-3705 GCA_964450575.1 uncultured Opitutus sp. | reverse complement strand
AAGCTACCCGCCCCGAAGCGCGGTTACGTGCATACCATCAATGCGGCAATGATCGCGCGCGGCGTGCATTTGCTGGGCGCCGGCAAGGAAGAGGCGCATGACAAAATCGATCACGCGGTCGGTGTTTCCGAGATCAAGAAGGTCGGCACGCAGGTCAAGCAGGGCGAGCCGCTGATGATGATCCATTATAATGATGAGGCGAAGCTCGAGCAGGCGCTCGAGTACTTCAAGAATGCGTACCGGCTCGCGCCGAAGCGCCCCACGCCTCCGCCGCTCATCGTCGAGCGCGTGGCCTGATTTCGTCCTGTTCGCGAACGCGCGAAGGTTCGAGCGAGCCCCGGTGAATGCCGGGGCTTTTTCTTTCGTCCTTTGCGCCCACGTGTCTTTGCGTTCCCTTCCCACACATGGATGATGGTGTTAAGGCTCCACCGGTCGTAATTGACCGCTCGCAGTGGCAGCGCCCTTGGGCGCAGCTGAAATACTTCACCTTTCAGCCCGCCATCTTTCCGCGGCTCCTCGGCCAGGTGTCACCCGACGCCCGTCCGGGCGATCTGGTCACGGTTTACGATAAGAATGGCAATCGCGCCGGTGCCGGTCTCTTCAACCCACGGGCCAAGATTCCCCTGCGGGTCGTCGCCCACGGAGTCGAGCCGTATGATGAGAGCTATTTCGAAGGGGCGATCCGCCGGGCGGTTGAATTGCGTCGCACGTTGTTCAAACTCGACGAGACGACCGACGCCTATCGGTTGATCAATTCCGATGGTGACGGCCTGAGCGGCCTCACGATCGATCGCTACGGCGAGACCTTGCTGTGTGAACTCTATAGCCTGGGGATGGCGCAACGCCTATCCAAATGGTTGCCATTACTGCACGAACTCGCCGGCACCCGCTTTGCCCGGGTCCAGGTGGATCATGATCTTGGCAGCTTGGAGGGCATCAAGCCGTCCACTTTCAACGAGACCAACGCCCTGGCGCCCCGCACCGTGAAGATCCGTGAGCATGGCGTGCGCTATGAAGTCGATTTCAGTGAAGGCCACAAAACGGGCTTCTTCTGTGATCAACGCGACAACCGCCGCGCCCTCACCCGTTTCACCAAAGACGCCCGCGTGTTGGACCTTTGTTCCTACACCGGCGGATTTTCGCTGAACGCCAAGGTGTCCGGTGGTGCGGCTGATGTCACGAGCGTCGATCTCGACGAGGCGGCGATCGCACAGGCGAAACGAAACGCCAATCTCAATCAGGCCCGCCTCAAGTTTGTCCATGCCGACGCCTTTGCCTATGCGCGGCAAATGCAGACCAACGGAGAAAAGTGGGACGTCGTTGTGCTCGATCCGCCGAAATTCATTTTCACGCGTGACGAACACGGAAATTGGGAGGGTCGCCAGAAATACGAGGATCTCAATCTGCTCGCGATCTCACTCGTAAAACTGGGCGGCGTTTTCGTCACGTGCTCCTGTTCCGGATTGCTGTCGTTGGAGGATTTTGAGGCCCATGTCATCAAAGCGGCGCATCGACAGAATCGACGGCTGCAATTCTTCGATCGGACCGGTCCCGGGCCCGATCATCCCGTTTATTCCAATTGCTTGGAGAGTCGTTATCTCAAGGTATTGTGGGCGCGGGTGGTGTGATCTTTCCATGGTAATAGGTGAATTCAGACGCATGGGAAGGGAAGTTCGGCATTGATGTCGTCAGGCCTCATTCCCCATGCTCGCTCTCGACTATGCTCCTCTACTTTGTCGTCGGCTTACGGACGTGCTGCATCGCAGCCGTTCTTTTGCTGGTGACCCTTGGCGCCGGTGAGCCGCCGCATCCGTTACTGGGTGCGACGCGGGATCAGCTTTTGAATCGCTTCGGGGAGCCCCGCAGCCAGCTTTCGACGGGTGGACGGGAGGTATGGTTTTATCCCCGGGAACGGCTTGTTCTCATCAACGGGGTTGTGACCGAGGTCGAACGGCTGGCAGCGGAGGCTCCGCCCAAGGCACCGACGCCAGCGCCGGCCGATCCCAATCCCGTCTTTCCCCCAACCATCGGCGGACGCGCGCCGGAATCGACTGCCCCGGCACAAACTCCCGATGCGGCGGCGCCAAGCCAGCCCCCTCCGCCGGTTGAACCCAAGTTCGAGATCAAGCTCGTCCGTCCGCCTTCGGCGACCACACCGCTTCCGGTGGATCCGGTGGCCCCGGCGCCGTTGCCGAATCCGACCGTCTCACCTTCGGTCGTGCCCGAAACGGTCGCGCCTACCCCCGCAAAAGGGGATTCAGCCATCAAGCCGCTGGAGTCATCCGCCGTCGCCACCGATGTCACCGTTGCACCAACGCCGATTGCGGAGCCCTCCAGCAAGGTCGGGGCGAACCCTGTTCGCGCCTCCGCACCTCCGCCCAGTCCGGCGGCTGCAGCCCCTTCAAGTACGAGTGTTCCCTCCCCGGAATCCGGGTCGTTTGGGTCCGGAACTTTGATCATCGCCGGAGTTTTATTCGTGGGTGTGATCGGACTTCTGTTTTGGCGTTCGCGACAGCGTCAGTTGGATCTCGCTGCGACTTCGGTCGGGAACACTCCCATGGCTGCAACATTGGCTGCGAACGGCCGGTTTACTCAGGAATTTCTAGCGCAGCTGGATGCTAGTCGATTCGAAGCGCTGGTCACCGACTATTACGGCAAAACGGGGGTCATCGCCGTGCGAACGAACCGGAGGCAGGGTAGCCCCGTCCAAATTCAGATTTCCTGGAAAGGCGAATCGCGGCCGTTCGCACTCGTTCATTGCATCCCGCAGCCGCCGGCTCCGATTGAAGCGAAGCCACTGCAGGAGCTGATCACTGTGCTAAAAGCCGAGGGGATTCGCCGCGGCTACGTCGTCACTTCGGGGAATTTTATTCCCGCAGCGCGCCTGTTTGCGGAAGAAAAACACCTGACCCTGTTGGCGGGCGATGCCTTCGTCGAAAAGCTGAATGCCCTTCCCGATTCCGCGCGGGCCGAATTAGCTCAAGTCATCGGCTTGCGTGATTCGAACGCCTCGCGATAGATCGAATCGATCGAAGAGGACGCCCACCGTCATTTGGTGCTGGAGCGACACTGACTTCTCAGCAACGCGTCAAAAATAACGCGTTGCTCGTTCCTGTGACTCCACCGGCGCAACCTGTTCGGTCGCGCCGACCCGGATCAATCCCGACCGAGGTACGTACCTTCGATGGTGCTGACGCGGATCACTTCGCCCTCCTTGATGAAGAGAGGAACTTGAACGATGAGACCGGTTTCGAGCTTGGCCGGTTTCTGCACATTGCTCGCTGTGTCACCCTTAATACCGTCGGCGGATTCGATCACCTTCAGCGCGACCGTTGATGGCAGATCGACGGACAGTGGACGCTCATCTACGAAGAGAATGTCGACCTTGCCGCCAGGAGCCAGGTAGTTCTTTAAATCTCCGAGTTGCGATTCGGTGAGCTCGATCTGTTCGAACGTCTCGGGATCCATGAAGGCAAACACGCCGCGATCGGCGTAGCTGAATTCGAGCGTCTTCCGGTCCGTGGGCATCACCTCGATGGTGTCAGTCGAGGCAAAGCGCTGGTCGAGCGCCTTTCCGTAGCGGAGATTGCGCATCTTGATCTGAACAAATGCGCGCAGGTTACCTGGCGTGCGATGCTGGGTCTCCATCACGAGATGGGGCTCGCCGTTGAACTTGATCACTTGGCCTCTGCGGATGTCGTTGGC
>CAYVDZ010000645.1:0-3710 GCA_964450575.1 uncultured Opitutus sp. | reverse complement strand
CCATTGCATGGGCCTCGATCACGAGAAGCTCACGTATCGTTTCAATGGTCGCGATTTCCGCCTCACCGATGTGGCCGGTAATGTGGTGAAACCCCTCCTCGCCTGAGCCATGAGATCCCACCTGTCGATCGCTGCCCCCGTTTCCGCCGCGCCGGTCGTTCCTGTCACGCCCACTCGCCCGCTCGCTCTCGCCACCGGAGCCGCTATCGCTCTCGCGTTCACGCTCCTCTCCGCACCCACCGCGCACGCCGCGGAACTTCCCGCCAACCATCCGAAGGTCGCGAAGCCGATCTCCGCCGGGGATCTCGCCTTCTTCGAAGCGAAGGTCCGTCCGGTGCTTGTCGGGCACTGTTACAAATGTCACAGCAAGGAAGCCGACAAGGTGCGTGGTGGACTGCTCCTCGACACCCGGGAAGCCCTCCTCCACGGCGGCAACTCCGGTCCCGCCGTCGTTCCGGGCAAGCCCGACGACTCCCTGCTCATCCAAGCCATTCGTTACCACGATGAAGACCTCCAGATGCCGCCCAAGGACGAGAAGCTGAATGATCAGCAGATCGCCGATCTTACCGAATGGTTACGCCGCGGTCTGCCTGATCCACGCACCGTCGTAACCGCCGGCAGTTCCGGCAAAACGTACGGCGGCGTCGGCCGCGCCCACTGGGCCTTTCAACCCGTCAGCAAACCGGCCGTGCCCATGGTAAAGAACGCCGACTGGCCGGAAAACCCGGTGGACAATTTCGTGCTCGCACAACTCGAAGCCAACGGAATGACCCCGAACGCGCCAGCCGACAAAGCCGCGCTCATCCGTCGCGTGTACTTCGATCTCATCGGCTTGCCTCCCACGGTTCGCGACGTCCAGGCGTTTCTCAACGACGCCTCGCCCGATGCGCTCGCCAAAGTGGTCGATCGTCTGCTCGCCTCGCCGCAATACGGTGAACACTGGGCGCGCTACTGGCTCGATGTCGCGCGCTACTCCGACACCAAGGGTGATGCCCCGCGTCAGGACGACCTGCGTTTCGCTCACGCCTGGACGTATCGCGATTGGGTGATCAGCGCGTTCAACGCCGACCTTCCCTACGACCAGTTCATCCTCCTGCAACTCGCCGGTGACCGCGTGCAGGGCGCCCTCGATAAGAAAGCGAAAGAGCAGGGGCGCACGGAAGCGGACACCCGGTCTCCGCTTGCGGCGATGGGCTTCCTGACGCTCGGCCAGCAATTCAACGGCCGCAAAGATGACATCATTGGCGACCAAATCGATGTTACCACCAAAGCCTTCCTCGGCCTGACCGTCGCCTGCGCCCGCTGCCACGACCACAAATTCGATCCCATCCCCACCAAAGACTACTACTCGCTGTACGGGGTGTTCGCAAACAGCACGTCGCCGAGTGAACTGCCCACCCTTCAAGCCCGCGTGCCCCAGACCGCCGACTTGCTTGATTACATGGAGAAGTCCGCCGCGCTGGAAAAGCGCCGGGAAGAACTGAAGAAACAACAGGCAGAGCTCCAGCGCGCAACCAAAGGCAAGGGAAAGACCAAATCCAACGCCAAAGACACCGTCATGGCGGCGCAAAAAGGCGGCGTACCGCTTCGGCAACAACTCCAGCGCATGGAACGGGAACTCCAGCGCGATATCGGCAATCTCGAAACCAAACATCCCGGTGCACCCGCCCGCGCCAATGCCCTCATCGACGTACCGCGCTCCCGCGACTACGCGGTGCTCCTCCGCGGCGAAGTCGCCAACCGGGGAGAGATCGTCCCCCGCCGCTTCCTCGAAATCCTTTCGCCCGACCCGAAGAAGCGCGCCGAGTGGAAGGCGGGCTCCGGCCGCCTCGAGCTGGCCCGCGCGATCGCCGATCCCAAGAACCCGCTCACCGCTCGCGTATTCGTAAACCGGATATGGCAGCAGCACTGGGGCACCGGCTTCATCGACACCCCCGATGATCTCGGCAACATGTCCTCCGCCCCCACTCATCCCGAGCTGCTGGACTGGCTGGCCGCGACCTTCGTGGAGCAGGGCTGGTCCACCAAGCAACTGCACCGTACGATTGTGCTGAGTGCCGCGTACCAGCAAAGCAGCAAAAACAATCCCGCGTACGCCGAACGTGACCCGAACAACAAGCTGCTCTGGCGTTATAATCTCCGTCGTCTCAGCTTCGAGCAACTGCACGATTCCATTCTCGCGATTTCCGGCGAGCTGGACTTCACCGCCGGCGGACGGCCGGTGCCGATCAGCAGCGAGGACTTCGCCCAACGTCGCGCGATTTACACCCTCATCGACCGGAGCAACCCGCCCGAACTGCTCACGCAATTCGATTTCCCGAGCCCCGATGTTTCCACGGGCCGCCGTTACGAAACTTTGGTTCCGCAACAGGCGTTGTTCCTCATGAACAGTCCCATGGTGATCGAGACCGCGCGCAAATTGGTGGAGCGCGTCAGCTTCTCCGAACTCAAGTCCGACGACGACCGCGTCGCGATTCTCTACCTGGCCATCTACCAGCGAATGCCCACGAAACAGGAGGTCGCGCTGGGCGTTCGTTACGTCCAATCGAACCCTCAAGGCACCCGTTTCGAAGCGCCCGAACCCACCGTCGCCGCTAAACTCAACCCGCGCGAGGCCAAGCAGGCCGAACGCATGGCTGCCAACGCCAAGCGTTCCCAAGGCAAGTTCTCAACCCAGGTCGGCGGTGTCTACGAAAGCCGCTCTCCGCTCACCGCCTGGACCAAACTAGCCCACGCGCTCTTCCAGTCAAACGAGGCCATCTTCTACAACTAACGCGCGCGCGGCACCCACTTCGGCGCTCGTGCCTGTAACTGGAAACTCAATCTAGGCAGGCCCACCCGTTGCGGCGGCAACGGGTCACGGGCCAAGCAGTTTCGGCGGGCCTGGTTTTCCCTCCGCTTGCGCCGTTGCCTGCTTCGTCCAAGCTGACGCCGTGCCGCTCTCTTCCAAACTCGAGAAACTCGTCGAGGATCTCGCTGTGCTGGACGATCCCCAGGAACGCCTGATGTTGCTCGTGGATCGCGCCAAGCGTACGCCCCCGCTGCCCCCGGAAGACCGGATCGAGGCGAACCGGGTTCGCGCTTGCGTGTCCGTCGTCTGGCTCGTCGCCGAACTGAAGGACGGCCACTGCCACTTCCGCGCCGACGCCGAATCGCCCGTGGTGCGTGCGCTGGTCGTGTTGCTCTGCGATTTATTCAGCGGCTTCACCCCCGCCGCCATCGCCTCGGGTAACGTGGATCCGCTCGCCGTATTAGGCGTGACCGACAATCTCTCTCCCACCCGCCGCAACGGTCTCACTGCCGCGCGTAACACCATCCGCGCCTTCGCCGAGGCACAACTCGACCACGCGGCCACGGCACCATGATGGCGCCCGCTCTTCAACCGGCCGGGTTTTTCGACGCGCACAATCACCTGCAGGATCCGTCGCTACAGGCGGATCGGGAGCGCATCCTCACCACACTCGCCGAACTTCCGTTGCGAGGCGCAGTCGTAAACGGCACCTGCGAGAGTGACTGGGCCGACGTTCACGCGCACACCCGCGAATCCGCTTTCGCGCTTCCCAGCTACGGGCTCCATCCCTGGCACGTGGGAAACGCCTCCCCACAGTGGCGCGACGGATTGCAACGCCGCCTCGATGCGGAGTCCCACGCCGCGATCGGAGAGATCGGCCTCGATCGCTGGATGCTCGATCACGCGCGCCCCGATGATT
>CAYVDZ010000644.1:0-3711 GCA_964450575.1 uncultured Opitutus sp. | reverse complement strand
TAGCCGCAATTCACCCGCAAGGTGAAGGAACTGTAATTTATAATGCCTTGGTAATTTGTGTTCATCCGTGAAATCTGTGGCTTCAACTGCGTTTTCTAAGTTAATACGTGACAAACCAGGTCCGGCATCACGCTGCGAATTTCGCCGGAGTGTCACGTATTGAGTGACAGTATGCGGAGCAGTCCGGGAGCAGTCCGGGCGGTGGGCGGGAGAAGAGAAAGCAAGGGCTGGCCTTTCCCGGCGGTGGATTCGTCCGCCAAGCGGCTCCGTCGCGCGAGTCGAGGGCGGACAGGCAGGCCTCAAAGCGACTGATGGACACGGACAACGCGCTGCACCTCAGCCGGGCTTACGCCCGAGCGGACGCCGGGGAGGCGTCCCTGAGGTGGAGTGCGGTGTTTGTTCTAAGGACTGATCAGAAGCGTCCGCTGACGCCAAACGTGATCGTCGTACCGGGGATCCGATATTCCGACATCTGGTCGGGGATGCCGCGATAGAAGATCTGCGCTTCATTGAACACGTTGGCCACGTCGATCGAGAAGCTGACGTCGGGGCGCCACTGGTAGGCGATCCCGGCGTTCACGATGGTCCGGGCACGAATGTATTGATTGCGCCCTGTGGCGTTCGCCGTGAATGCGTTGATGTACTGCCCGGTGCGATTGGCGACCAAGCGGGCGCCAAATCCGCGATGCCGCCAGGAGAGGATGACATTGCCGGTGCGTGGAATGAAACCTGGGACCTCGCCGGTGCGACGGACCGCGGTGCCGCCGAAATCACCGCGGGTTTCGAGTACGGTCATATTGGCGGAGAGACCGAGTCCCTGGAGCAAACCCGGCAGGAAGGTGAACTGTTGTTGATAGCTGAACTCCCAGCCTTGAACCGTGGCGGTGCCGAGGTTCGCGCGGGTGAGGATCGTGAAACCGGAGAATTCGCCGTTGAAGCCGTTGTCCAAGTTCGGGCCGACGATGCCTGATTCCACGCCGGTCACGAAGTAATCTTCGATGGTCTTGTGAAACCAGCTGACCGAGAGACTGCCGACGGGCTCGAAATAATACTCGAGCGAGGTGTCCCAGCTTTCCGCGATTTGCGGGCGGAGGCTGGGATTGTTGATGGTGAGCGTCTGAGCGGTCTCGTTGATGGTTTCGTTGGGCGTCAAGTTGCCGAGCGGGGGCCGGCCGAAGCTGTTCGACCAGCTAAGGCGGGCCTTCAGGTTTTTGGTGACATCATGGGTGAGATGAATGCTCGGAAACGACTTGGTGTAGCTGCCCTTCAGCCTGCGTTGGGTGCCGGCGTAGTCGCGTTCCGCGGAGCCGATGGGATCGGCGGCTTGTTGGGCGGGGGTGCTGCCCACCCGGTTGCGCACCCAACCCCAGCTTTCGTCTTCGGTGCGTTCGGTGCGGACACCACCGAGCACGCCGGTCTTGCCGAAGGTGCCTTGCGCCATGAGGTATCCGGCTGTAACCGTTTCGGTGATACCGCGGGTTCCGGTGTATTGGACCATTTCACGGAAATAGACATCCTCGCGCCAGAGCGACATATCGATGGGAGTGCGCCCGCGGCTGATGGCATTGGCATTCCAGGCGGGAATGTTGAGCCCGGTGCGGTTGTCTCCAAAGGTCTCGATGGTTGGATCGGTCGGAAGCTGGCCGGAGTTGGTGCCGGTGAAAATGTAGCGGGTCGACTTGTTCCGATCGCCGGCATACTCCTCGCGCAGGCGGAATCCGGTCTTCACGAACACCGGCTGCGGGACCGGTAGGCGATAACGGGCATTGCCACGAATTTCACGGATCTCGTGATCGTTGTGCGTATCTGCGAAGTTGAGACTATTGGGCCGATAGCTGGCCGGGTTGCTGATATCGGGACCCGCGGTTTGGGCGAAGCGAGGGTAAAGATCGGACTGGGTGCGGTCGAGGATCCAGCCAACATTGGTGACGCGATTGACGAGGACGCCACCGTCACCGCCGCCGCCATTGATGCCATCCAGGCTCATCACGGCATTGTAATCGAGATCGAGCGGACCAAACGTGTGCTCGGCGCCCACATCGATGTGGCGTTGCCGGTGGAAGAAATTCGACATCTGAGAGGTGATGTCGATCGTGGAGGCGGCGACGGGCCGCACCTGCGTGATGCGATCGGTGAAGCCGGGGATAATACCGCTCGTCGTGGCGTTAGGAACAGCGTTTTGGTTCTGCGTGAACGCGCGAAACAGGTAACGAAGCCGGAAGCGCTCCATCGCGTCATTATAGATTAAATTCAGAGAAAACTTGGTATTGGGGGAGAGCCGGTAGTCGAACTTGGCATTGATGCTCGACTGCTTGCGGTTGTTGTAATTGTCCTGCGTGCGATAATCCCAGACGTACGCGGGCTGGTTCGTGGTATTCTGGAAGTCGCGGGTCGTGCTGAAGAAGCCCACGGCTTGCTCGCTATAGAAAAGATTGAGCGAGACGCCCAGATTGGATTCCGAGCTTCCGAGGACGGCGAACTTCTCCTGGTACGCCACATTGAGCAGCGGGTGGACGCGATGATCTTCGCGCATGGGAATTTGTTGCGTGAACGACGGCGCGAGACGCGCGGAGAAGTTATAGGTGATCCGGCGCTTTTCCTTCATGCTGAGGGACGAGCGGCTCTTGAGATTAACTGTGCCGCCGAGCGAGCCGGCTTCCTTGTCGGGTGTGTGGCCCTTGGTGAGTTCGAGCGAGTCGAACATGGAGCCCGTGATCGTGTGAATCCGCGTTTGCCGGCCCATGCCGCCCTGGCTGGCCATGAGCGCGCCGTCCACCGTGATGGTGTTCATTCCGGGGCCCATGCCGCGGATGGTGAAGCCCACGACGTTGCCCTCATCGCTGAGATTGCCTGCAACTCCGGGCAGAAGCACGGCGAGTTCACTGGCATTCATATTGGGCAAATTACCATAGGCATCGATCGCCACGACGTTCTTTACGTTGGGTGCATTGCGTTGGGCCGTGATCGCGGCGGCGTTGCCTTCCCGCTCACCACTGACGGTGAACGCCTGCAACTGGTAAATTCCGGTCGTGAGATCGAAGTTGCGCGTGATGCTCTGGCCCGCGCTGACGGTCACGGTGTCTCGGACGGCATCAAGACCGATGTAGGTGGCGACGACTTCGTGGGCGCCAGCCGGCACCCCGGACAATACATAGCGTCCGGTGTTACTCGTCAGCGCACTGAGTCCGAGCTGCGGGATCTCAATGCGAGCCCCTTCGAGCAGATTGCCGGTGCCGGCGTTGCCGACGTTGCCGGTGATGGTGCCGCTTCCGGCGGTTTGGGCGGCAGCGGTGGAGCCCGCGGCGAAGATGGCGAACGCGCACGCGAGCCACGCGAATCGGAGGGATGGGAGGGGGATCATAGTTTGGGTAGTGTCTAGGTTTGGGATTTGATCTGGACACCGACGTACGACGCAGGTCGGCGTTGATCTTCCAAAATTCGGGACGAGGCAGTCAGAGCCGAGGAGCATCGTCGTTCACGATGCGGATAGCGTTCAGGTGTTCGGGCGGTGAACGATCGGTCCGCGCGAAAAGTAGAGTTCCAAGGTGAGCCTCGGACGTTGCCGGAAAAGCGGAAGGGACGGCAAAGTTTTTCTACGACATGGGGCGAAATTTCCGAGATCACATCGGGCTCCCGCGCAAGGCAGAACTCGAGCCGTCGTGCCGACCCTCGACATGGCTCGGGTTCCCCCCAGCCACTTGACCAACACCC
>CAYVDZ010000643.1:0-3713 GCA_964450575.1 uncultured Opitutus sp. | reverse complement strand
AGACAAGGGTTACAATTTCCGGGGGAGTGAGCCAGAGGGAAACCGCATCACCTTCAGCATCACCGACACTCCCGACCCAAGTATCATCGAAGAGAGCTGGATGGTAGAGGGCACTTATCTTTCCGGCATCGTCGATGCCGTTTCCGACGACAGCATCACGCTCTACATCGACGAGGCTGACGCCAAAACTCCTCCGAGAGAAGGTCGTCTCGTGGTAGATAAGCGGGCCACCCAAAAACAGTTAAAGATTCAGTTAGAGGCACTGAATATCATGCGTCAGCCGCGCACGGAACGGCAGGAGATTCTGAAGCGCCGGATTCTTCATCCGTCGGACGCCGAAAGCGACCCCAACTGCGCGCCGGTCAAAGAATGGTTCTCGGGCCACCTCGACGACAACAAGAAGACTGTAATCCAGGCGGCGCTCGCATCGCGCGACATCTTCGTAGCCGAAGGCCCTCCGGGCACCGGGAAGACGACGTTCATCGCCGAACTCATCCTGCAGTATCTCGCCCGCTACCCTCAAAAAAGAATTTTGCTCACTTCGCAGACCCACATCGCGGTGGACAACGCAATCGAGCGCGTCGCGAAACACCGCCCTGAGCTTCGCATCACGCGAGTAGGCCGACGCGAAACGAAAGTCGCCGATTCGGTCCACCGCTATCTGCTTCAGAACCGACTCGATGAGTGGCGCAAACGGGTATATCAACAGGCCACTGATTTTCTTAAACGCAGGGCTAAGCAAGAGGGCTTGGATGTGAAGGAAATTCAAATGGGGCTGGATGCGGGCTTGCTCGTCAAAGCGCAGAAAGACCTTCGATTGGCAGAGGAAGGCGAATCGGAGCGGCTTCTCGAATTAGCCGAAATCGGCCGTCAACTAGCAGAAAAGGACCAGGATCAAAATCCCACCGTTGACGCAACGAAGGCCATGTTTCTCGCGCAGGAAAAGGAGCGTCTCGAGGACGATCTGGGCATGTTGAGAAAGACGATCAAGGAGCGCGCGGGCCTGCTTCGTCAACTGCGGGCGAGTTTTAAGAAGGTTTATCCTGACTACGCTGATCTCGCCGAAAAGCCGATCATTGAAATTGTGGAGTGGCAGGATAGTCTTGTAGGCTCGTCTCCTGCCGCGAATCGCTTTCGCGCACTCTTTGAACTGAATGCCGAATGGATTCAGCGCTTCGCGCTGCGCGAGGATTGCGAAGAGGCCATCCTCATGGACTCCGACTTGATCGCCGGCACCTGCATCGGTATCGCCGGCAGCGACGCCGAGGGGGAGTCTTATGGCCTGTGCATTCTGGACGAAGCCTCCAAAGCATCCTTCCCCGAAGCACTGGTTCCTCTAATCAGAAGCGAGAAATGGGTGCTTGTGGGCGATCAACGCCAGTTACCGCCTTTTGTGGACGCGGTCTTGCGCAACAAGGAGATGGTGGAATCACGCGAAATCGATGCGGCGATAGTGAGGGAAACCCTTTTGACCCGGCTTTCCCAGCGGGGAATCCCCGATCACGCACGGGCGATGCTTTATCGTCAGCATCGAATGGTCGCCGCCATCGGCGATTTAGTGAGCACGGTCTTCTACGAGGGCCGCCTCGAAAGCGTAAACGGCCACAAGGCACCGCCGTCCATCACCCAATGGTTACAGAAGCCAGTTGTTTGGTATTCAACCTCAAAAGAACCGGACCGTGGCGAACAAAAGGCCCCCAACGGCAGTTGGATGAATCCGCTGGAGGCAAAGTGGGCTCGTCTCCTTCTTGATCGTTTGGAGTTCTTTGCGGCTGCGCACGCCCCCAAACATGAGGCTGAAAAGCCGGTCGAACCAATAAAAATAGTCGTGCTGACGGGCTATTCCGCTCAACGCACGCATCTCGAAAACGCCCTTCAGGCAGAGCACCGGCCGCACCTCGACTTTGAGTTCCACACCGTAGACGCCTATCAAGGGCGCGAGGCGGATGTCGTTGTATTTTCCATCACGCGCTCAAATCGCCAGGGGAAGGCGGGCTTCCTTGCCGAACGCGAGCGCATTAACGTGGCGCTGTCTCGAGCCCGTTATGGGCTTTGCGTAATCGGCGACGCTGATTTTTGCCGGGCCTTAGGTGGTCAATCGGCTCTTTCAGAAGTCCGCGAATACGTCGAAAACCACCCTGACACTTGCTTGTTGAAGGAGGGCGTCAAATGACTCCCGAAGAAGTCGCCGCGCGTTACAACAAATTACCCGGATTCCGGCTGGTCGATTACCATTCGGTCGCGATGCCCCTTTGGTTGATCACTTTCGACGCGCTCGTCATTGCCGAAAAGAAACACCCCGTCGTTGACGAATTCATCCTTCGCGCGATTGACCGCAAGGTGGATACAATTGTCGATCTCGCCGGGTTTCTTGGCCTCAGTGAAAAACTGATCTTGCGGCGCCTCGGCACGCTTACCGGCAGCGACTTTGTCGTTTCATTGGCCGGAAGTGATCGCGCCGCGACCACGCTAAAGCTGACACCGAAAGGCTTGGATCTTGTTCGCGACACCGCCCGCACTCCCCCACGGCGCGAAAAACTGGTTTTGGCCTATGATGCCATTGCCCGCCAACCCATCGTAGGCCGAATTGCCCGGGAATCGCTGCGAAATCCGCAGCAAATAAAGCAGTATGGACTTTTCGAGCTTCCAGCCCTCCCTGGGCGCGCACCCGATGATGGCGAGTTGGGTCGGATCAACTACAACACCGCGCTACCGAAAGAGACGCGGAAGGACCAAAAAATTCACCAGGTTCTCTCCGCCCTAAAGATCGGGACCATGGCACGTCGATACCGGGAAGGCGTCATGCTAATCTACTGCGGCGCCTCCGACGCCGAGCAGATTGCTGTGCGCTTTTTCTCCATCGATGGGCGGCCTATGCCGGAAGTTGATCGGGGATTTCAACTCAACCGTGGCCTTCAACGCCTGAGTATCCAAGAACAACTCCGGAAGCACCGTGCTACACTAGAGAAGGAACTCATGCTCGACGGCGACTACAAAGCCCTCGTCGCGTTCGGAAAGCAGGCCGACCCTTCGCCCGACGTGAGTTCCGGTATCGCGGAAAACGCGAAGCGGTCGGCGGCAATCGAGGAGAAAGAAAAACAGATCTCTGCGCCGTCAATTTCCCCATCCGAAGTGCACGTGCTGAAGGCCGAGATTGCGAAGTTACTAGAGGAAAAAGCCACTGCTCAAAAACTCATCGAGACCAGCCAAGGCCGGTTCCTTGAACCGCAGGAACACGTGCCCCTTTTCGAACGAGCATTGAGGGAAGCACGGAAGCGACTGCTCATCATTTCTCCATGGATCAATGATCGAATCATGGAACCGAAAGTGCGCCACCTTGAAGAACTCCTAAGAAAAGGCGTGGAGGTCTACATCGGTTTCGGCATCACCGAGCGCGGTCCAGAGGACAAGAAATCCCGACGCGGTGATCAGACGTTGGCGTGGCTCCAGCAAAAATCGGCGCAGTATCGCAACCTTCACGTCGTCCGCCTTGGCGACACGCACGCCAAGGTGCTTCTGCTCGATGATCAATTTGTCGTGGTCGGGAGTTTCAACTGGATGTCCTTCGGTGGGTTCGACCGCAATGAAAACGGGGTCAGTGTCGTGAGGGAGGAACTCAGCTCCGTAGTTACCGCTCCAGGAATGATCGAGCAAATGTTTAAGCGGTTCCGCGCTCGCTTCGACAAATATATCGGCGGGGCGGCCGTACAAAA
>CAYVDZ010000642.1:0-3714 GCA_964450575.1 uncultured Opitutus sp. | reverse complement strand
GACGTTACGCACGTTGAGCTGGATTCGCCAGTCGACGCCCCGCCAGATCTGGCGGCGGCCGTAGCCGACCCAGAGATCGATGTTGGTCTCGGCCGGCCCGCGATAGGGATTGGCGATGTCGAAGCTGACGTCGCTGGCGGTGGCGCCCGGGAGGGGCTGGTAGCCGATGATAATCGTGTCCTGCCAGCGGAGGCCGGCGCCCAGGTTGACGCCCTTCAGGAAACCCTCCGAGAAATCGTAGTTGCTGATGGCGTTGAAGCGCCATTCGCGCAGCTCGGGGACATTGGTGCCTTCCTGCAGCTTGCGGGAGGTGAACTCGGAGCCGACGTTGGCGTTCCATTGGAAGAGACTCGTTTCGTTGCCGGCGCCGCCCCACCAGATGCGCAGGTCGCCCGCCGCGGTGGTCTTGAGGGCCGTCTCGTACTTGGAAACGAAATCGGCGAGGGCGGCGCCGCCGATGTTGGAGCGGGTGGCGTCGGTCTTCGCGGCATTGAACGTCAGGCGCCAGCTCTTGGTGGCCTGGGCATTGAGCTCGATTTCGTAGCCCTTCGAGAAACTATCTTCGGTCAGGGCGAAGCCGTTCGGCGTGCTCGCGCCAAGGTTGCGCACCTGAGAGCCAGGCGAGGCGCCGGGGTCGTACTGCACGCCCCACGCTTTGTAGAATCGCGGATCGATTTGCTTCTGCCAGGCGCGCCACGCCGCCACCGCCGCGCTTTCCCGGGCATTGGCCTGATCCTGGTTTTCCCCGGGACCGGGAGAGTAGGTGTAGCGGCCGGAACTGCCCCGGCCCGCCGTATCCAAAGTCTGGTTGCCAAGGTCGAACTCGAAAACGTTGGCCCAGTTGCCCGACCACGCCTGCGAGGTGCCGAGGAACCACGCGCCGCCGAGGCCGTTGCTGGAGGCGTTCTTGGCGGCCGTCTCGTATTTGTTGACCCGGAGCGAGAAGCGGCCGTCGCGCGTCTCGAGGAGGACACCCTTATCCACGGTGTTGCCCTGGGGCGCGCTGATGGGCTCTCCGTAGAAGTCAACCCGGCTGGCGGCGGGCTGGAAGTTCTCGGATTTGTTGTAGAACAGGCTCACGCGCACCGGGAGCTTGTCGCCGATGAACCGGTTGAGATGGGTCACGATGCTCCAGCTCTTCGACGTCACCTCGAGGATGTTATTGGGTTTGTCCGGGAGGCGGAAGGTCTCGCCGAGATTGACCTGGCCGAAACCGGGGCTGCCGTTCGAGTCGCGGGAGATCGACCAGGCCTTGGCGACGTCCTTGCGGATGCCATACGTGCCGACGACGGCATTGTTCCAGAAGTGACCCTGCCAGACCGCGACGCGGGAAAAGACGCGGGACTTGGTGAGCCGGGCCGAGGTCGTGAGCGCGTCGCGATTGCCGGGAGCGGCCTCGGAGTCGGTCACCGTGAACGGCACATCGCGGAACCCGATGTAGTTGGCCGGGTTTTCCGCCTGGGTGGATTGCCGGCTGGCGTGACCCGCGGGGAAGTATTCGTTCATCCAGACGGTCGCGGGATCAACTCCGGGCCGGGCGGCCCAGGTGGAATCGAAGGCGCGGACGGTGGCGCTGCTCACCGTGATGGTTTCGCCGATACGGGGGAGGCTGGCTCCGGCGGCGGTGTTCCGGCTCAGCAGCGAGGGCCCGAGATAAATCACCGGATTCACCGCGAGCAGATTGTCCGTGAACTTGGTGGCCGCCGGCGCGCCGATGAACGTGCGATAGGCGGGATCGAGGATGGCATAGCGCTGCCACGAGCGCCGATCCGTCTTCTGGCGATCCTGGCTGTAGAGGCCCGTGACGGTGTGGCGGCCGAGCAGCCGGTTGATCCAGTTGCTTTCACCCTGGCGGGCAAAGTTGTGGGTGCCGAAGACGGTGGCGCGGCCGGACTCACGTTCGCTCATATACGAGTTGTTGCCGAATTGCCCGCTGTCGCTGACGAAAGCGCGGCCCACGTTGGGATTGGGCGTGCCATCCTCGTAGGGTTCGCCGTCCTTGCCGGCGGCGGTGCCGTCGGAATAGACGTTGTTGAGATCGACGTAGAGCGCCTGACGGGAGTCGCTGAGCAGCGCGAGCTGGCCGTTTTTGTAGTCCTCCTTGTTATACGTGAGTTCGAAGCCGATCTTGTCGCGCAGAAACGTCTGCGCGAGGCTCACGTTGTAGGTCCGAAAGTTCTGCCACTCGCTCTTGTTCGGGCCGTCGATCAGGTTTTCGTAGAAATTAAAGACCGAACGGTCGGTGAGATTGTTGTTCCGGTAGACGCCGAATTCGGAGAACGGCAGCCGGGCGTTGCGCGCGAACTGGGCCTGCGTCGCCAGACCGCCCGGGCGATGGAAGCCGAAGCTGATGTTGCCGTCGATGGCGCCGGTGGGCCCGATGCCGCGGGTCGTGCGGTTTTCCTGCACCCAGTAGCTTGGGGCGCCGGAGCCGGAGAAGTAGGCGAGTGGTCCGCCGAAGCTCTGCGCAAAGCTGCCAATCCATGGATTGTAGGCGGGGTTGGGCTTGCCGGCGTTGGGACCGCCATTGATGCTCGGGCGCTGCTGGCCGTGGTTGGGCCGGCCGGTGTTGTCGTCCTGCAACTGGAACGGATTGAAGGTTTCCCGGTTGAGGTTGGAGAACGTGCGGGCGGTTCCATCCAGGTTTCGCCCTTGATACGTGCCGGATAGAAACCACGGCGTGATCATGTCGATCGGTGGAAGGGAACGCGGCCGGTTGCTGCTGACCTCACCCCATTCGATGTTGGCCTTTACGATGGTGCGGGCGTCGGTCTTCTTGAGGAAGGCAGGTTCCCAGCGCGTGGCGGCAAACAGCCGGCGATCGTTGTCGAAGGCGGGCTTCTGCTTGAATTTTTCCTCGTCGTTGAGTCCGATCACGCGCACGGCGAGCTGGTCCTTGAGAATCACACGATTGAGATCGAGCTGACTGCGAATCGTGCCAAAGCCGTCGAAGCGGATCTCGGCTTCGTGGGCATTCTTGAACCCCGCCTGCTTCGTGCCGGTGTTGATGATGCCGGCCGGGCTGCCCTGGCCGAACAGGATCGAGTTGGGGCCGCGCTGCAGATCGACCCGGTCGACGGCAAAACCGTCCCATGGGATGTCGGTGAGGAAATAGTCGCGGGTGTTGTCCGCGCTGGTCAGACCCCGTACGCGGGTGTTCTGGTTGGGATTGGTGAAACGGCTCGATTCGTTCAGCGTCGCGGAGTCACCGACGCCGGCGAAGTTGCCCTGGATGTTTCCGACCTCGGTGCCGAGCGTGTACTGAAGGAGGGTTTCGTTGTTGGTCGCGCCGATGTCCTTGAGAAACTGGCTCGTGATCACGCTGACTGAGTTCCCGAGGTCGCGCAAATCGGTGTTCAGTCGATTGCCCGCGAGAGTGGTGGCGGCGCCATAGCCCGTCTCTGCCTTGCCGGAAACTTCGAAGGGTGAGAGTTGGATGACGACTTCTTCGACCGCCGAAGTCGTCGTGCCGGGAGCGGCGGGTCTGGCGGCGCCGGCCGTCGCCGACGGAGCGGGAGCCTGCTGGCTCCACGCGAAGGGGCTGATGAGGGCAAGCGACGTAGCCAGCGTCGTCGCTCGGAGTTTTTGCAGGCTTATCTTCATGGTTGGTGGAACTGGGTTCGGACGGGACGGGAAGGGATGGCGGTAGCAGAGAAGCTTGGTCGCCGGACAGAACGGCGGCGGAAGCGGCCGAGTCGGGGAGGGGTGTGGGAG
>CAYVDZ010000641.1:0-3715 GCA_964450575.1 uncultured Opitutus sp. | reverse complement strand
CGCCATCGCTGTTGAGCAGAAGATTGCGTTTCTCGAATTCGAAGCGGCGATCAATCGTTCAGCCGCCTGAGGTTGTGAGGGTCAGACCGGGCTGGAGTTGCCAACGCACGCCGATGCCGGCGCTGATCTCACGAAAATCGATGTCTTGATCGTCGAGTTCCGGACGCCCGCGACTCCGGCCGTAGTTTTCGGCGACGCGGAAGGTACCGCCGCGCAAGCTTCCGTCGAATTGGTGGCTTGGTTGGCTGCTCCGCGCTCAGGACTCCCGCGATGGGTTGTCCTTATTCGTCCACGCGGCTGGCGCGACCCACGCCAGCGGCGGCCCCGCCCGTGATCTCGGGGGTCGGCGGGGTCGGCTTTGCGGCTTTGCGCCAGGCGGACCCCATCAACCGACTCACGTGTTCGCGGAGGTCGTCGAGCAGGGTGTATAACAGCGGCACGACCACCAGCGTTAGAATCGAAGACACGAGCAGCCCGCCAATCATGGTGCGGCCGAGCGGCGAGTAGGACATTCCCACAATCTTTGAATTTCCCACGGCCATCGGGATCATCCCGCAGACCGTGGTGAGGGTCGTCATCATGATCGGGCGGAAGCGATGCCGGCCGGCATTCACCAAGGCGTCGTAACGGGATTTTCCCTCGAAGCGAAGGCGGTTGGCCATGTCGACGAGAACGATCGCATTGTTGACCACGACCCCGACCAAAATCACGATGCCGATGGTGGCCATCGTATCCAGCGGGGTCGAGGTAAGGCTCAGCGTCCAATAGACGCCGAGCATGGAGAACGGGACGGCGACGATGACCGCCAGCGGGAGCACAAACGACTCGAACAGCAGTCCCATCAGCAGAAAAACGAAAACGACGGCGAGACCCAAGGCGAACTGCATCGCTTTGTCGTTCTGGCTCTGTTGCGACGAGTAGCCGCCCTTGTCCCAGCGATAGCCGCGGGGCATTTCAAAGCCTTCCATGGCCTGATCGATGGCGGGGAAGAGCAGACGGGCGTCGGCCCGGGGAGCGCGGGCGGTGACGCGCACGATGGTCTGCCGTCCTTCGCGCTGGATCTGGCCCATGGCGCGGGAAACATTCAGCGTCGCCAGCGATTCCAGTGGAACCTCCACGCCACTATCCGTCCGGAACGTCATGGTGCGCAGGTCGTCGAGGCCGGTGCGATCGGCCTCGCCGAGTTGGGCGAAGATGCGCAGTTCGCGGCCGTCGTCGCCGTTGATCCGCCCAACTTCGACGCCGCGCATGGTGTTGCTAATGCTGCTTGAGATGGTCGACGGGTTCACGCCCATCTGCCGGGCTCGATCGCGATCGACTTGGATCTGCAACTCCTGGGTGGCGCGCTCCATGTCGGTATCGACGGAGAGCAATCCGGGAATCCCGCGCAGGCGGACGACCGCATCCTCGGCGATGGCGAGCAGGGTGGTGGTGTCCTCACCGTAGAAACTGAGGGAAATGACCGAATCCTGTGGAGCGCCGCCACTGCCGCGTTGGAGGGAACGCGAGGTAATGCCGGGGGCAAATTTGAACTTTTCCTTAACATCCAGTTCGATGGCGGCGCGGTCCATCGGCGGGGTGCGGCGGCCGAGCGAGAGGAGCAGGGAATTCCAGGCGTTATCGTACCACGCCGTGTTGGTGTCCTCTTTGAATTTCAGCTGCAAGCGACCGTTGTTGTTCCGGAAGCGGGTCTCGACGCGTTCGATATTATAGCGCTCCTTCTGTGCGACGAGAAACTTCTCGAAACTGGAGAAAAACACATCCGCCTGTTCCAGCGTGCTGCCGGTGGGCAGGTCGAAGTACAGGTGCATGGAACTGTTGCTGCTGTTGTTGTTGCTGCTGATCCCACTGTTGGTGGAGCGCGGGACGTTGCCCTTCGCGTACGGAAGCGTCGCCAGGGCGAGACCAACGATCATGAGCGTTTCCACCCGATGGGTGAGGACCCAGTGCAGGCTGCGCAGGTAGCGCTCGCGCATCCAGACCACCACTTTCAACTCTCCATGCTGATTGCCCCGGGACAACCGCTGCGCGGCCAGGGGAACGAACACGAGGGCAATGAACAGGGAGGCCACCAGTGAGATGATGACCGGGATGCCGATGCGGAACATCCAAAAGGAGAATTCCTGCGCGCTCCCCATCAGAATCAGTGGGAGGAAGACAACAATGCTGGTGAAGGTGGACATGATCACAGCCAGACCGACCTCTCCGGCGCCCTGGATCGACGCGGCCGCACTTTCGAGCCCCTCCTGTCGTCGTCGATAGATGTTTTCCACGATCACGATCGCGTTATCCACGACCATGCCGACCGAGAGCAGCAGGCCCATCATCGTCGCCATGTTGAGCGACCAGCCGATGAAGTAGAGCGCGACCAGGGTGCAGAGCAATGATAGTGGAATGGCCAACGTGAGAATCGCCGTCATGCGCGGCGCTCGCAAAAATGTGTAGATGATGATCGCGGCAAAGAGGCCGCCCCACAGCCCGGTTTCCTCCAGATTGTTGATCGCATCGCGGACGTCTTTTCCCTGATCGGAAAACACCTCGAAATTGATCCCCGCGAGTTGGGGTAGCTCCCGCAGCTTGAGCAGGGTGGCACGAACTTCTTCGCTGATTTGCGCGATATTCCCGGTCGACTCACGGGTGACCTGAATGCCGACGGCGGGCTGCCGGTCGACCCGATAAACCCATTCGCGGCGGGGAGCGCGGAATGATATACTGGCGACGTCACTCAGTCGCAGACGCTGCTCGGGATCAATGATGAGCGATCCGATCTCCTCCACGGAGGTGAACTTACCGAGCGACCGCACATATACCTTTTTGCCGGACTCAAAAACGTACCCACCTGACAAGGAGAAGTTCTGATTGCGCAGCGTACTGATCATTTGCGGCACATCGATGCGATGGCTGCGCAAACTGTGGTCGAGCAGTTCCACCTGGATCTCGCGCCCCTGCACGCCCCAGATTTCCACATTCCCCACCCCTTCGATCCGCTGCAGAGCGGGTTTGACGAAGTGCTCGAGACGATAGGCGGCGTCATCCATGTCCGGTGGCAGCTGCGCCACTAGATTCATCATGGGTTGGTCGTTTTGATCATAGCGTCGGACGCTGATGCGGTCGACATCGTCGGGCAGGGTCGGTTTCACCCGATCCATGCGATCGCTGAGCGCCGCATAGGCGGCCCGGAGGTTCGTCCCGGTGTGGAAGTAAACGCGGGTGTAGGAGTAGCCGCTGCTCGAATAACTGTTGACGCGTCGCACATCGGGCACGGTCCCGATGATGTCCTCGATTTTGCGGGTGATCTTCTCTTCGACCTCGCGCGGGGACGCGTTCGAATACTGCACGCTGACGTGCAGCATCGAGCCCTCGTAGCCCTCCGGATGGAGGGCAAGCGGGATGCGGGTGTAGGAAATGTAGCCGACGACGAGAATCGTGAGCAGCAGCATCGTGACCGTGACGGGCCGCGTGACGGAGAAGCGCGGGATCGCGGTGGTGAAAGGTTCGCGGCTCATGGTGGGCAGAGTGGGGACGCGTGGATCCGTCTACTTGCCCATCGGAACGGGCTCTGGCTGCGCGTCAGCCGCGACATCTGAGTCGCCGGGTCGAACCAGGGCGCGATTCGAAGTGAATTGAAAATAGAGCGTGGGGATCACGATCAGCGTTAGGACTGTGGCGGTCGTGAGGCCGACGATCACCGTAATGGCCATCGGCGCGCGAATTT
>CAYVDZ010000640.1:0-3719 GCA_964450575.1 uncultured Opitutus sp. | reverse complement strand
GCGCCGAGCTGCGCGATGAGGTGACCAAGAATCCGGTCGCGAAGAAAATCTACGAGCAGGCACGGGTCCTCGAAGGCATGGTGCGCAACACCGGCAAACACGCCGCCGGTATCATCATCACCGACAAACCGCTCGACGAGTTCGTCCCACTCACGCTGCAGGAAGGCGATGTCACGGTGCAGTTCGACATGAACGCGGTCGGCAAACTAGGCCTGCTGAAGATGGATTTCCTCGGGCTGAAAACGCTCACGGTCATCGCTGACGCCGTCGACAATGTGCGCCGCACCGCTGATCCCGCGTTTGATATTGAGAAGCTGTCCCTCGACGACCCGAAGACTTATACAATCTTGAACGCCGGCAAGACAGTCGGTGTTTTCCAATTGGAATCTCCCGGCATGCAGAATGCGTGTAAACTGGTGGGCGTATCCAATATTGATGACATCAATGCCATCGGCGCGCTCTACCGGCCGGGTCCAATGGCGTTTATACCGGATTACGCCCGCGGCAAAAAGGATCCGTCGACGGTCATCTATCCGCACCCGCTGCTCGAACAGTCGTTGCAGGAAACCTACGGGATCATTGTTTATCAGGAACAGGTCATGGAGTGCGCGAAGATCATTGCCGGTTACTCGCTGGGCGGCGCCGACATGCTGCGACGCGCAATGGGCAAGAAGGACGCCGACGCCATGGCGAAGGAGCGGCTCAAGTTTGTCGAAGGCGCGAAACGCGTGAATAATATCGGCGAGAAGCAGGCCAACGAGATCTTTGACCTGCTCAACAAGTTCGCGAGTTACGGCTTTAATAAATCCCATTCGGCCGCGTACGCGATGCTGAGTTACCAGACCGGGTATTTGAAAGCCAACTACCCCGTGCAATTCATGGCCGCCGTGCTCACGGCCGAGCTCGGCAATGCGGAAAAGGTTTCGCACTTCGTCGCCGAAGCGGAAGCCATGGGTCTGAACGTGCTCGGACCCGATGTAAACGAAAGCCGCGAGATGTTTACCCCGGTCTTCCGGCGGTCGGCGAAAGCCGGACGCGCGGCGGCCGGCGGCTGGCAGTCCACCGGTCACGAATCAGGCACCGCACCCGCCGGCGCATCCGGCGAAGCCGCGAGCGAGAGCGAGAGCGATGCCGCCATCCGCTTCGGGCTGGCCGGCATTAAGGGTGTCGGCGAACAGGCGGCCCAAAAAATCATCGAGGAGCGCGAGAAGAACGGTCCTTATATTGATTTTGCCGACTTCATGATCCGCGCGGATTCGCGAGCCATCAACAAGCGCGTTCTGGAAAACCTCATCGCGACCGGCGCGTTTGATTTCAGCGGTGCACCGCGCGAAGAACTCTTCGCGCAGATCGATGACACGCTGGCCGCGCTCGGCGAGTTGCAGCGCAAATATCCCGCGCTTCGCAAGGATGTCCCGGCCGTCGCGAAGATCGAAGAGCCCGCGGAATCGATGCTCTTCGACATGAGCGACACCCGGGCGCCCGCCACCCTGCCCGACCGGGAGGAATTGCTGACCGAATTCGCCAATCTGCTGAAACATACGCGCCGCGCGCCCGCGACGACCAGCGGTCCCGCCGCCACGAATGGAAAAAACAATATAGCGGGGCAACCACGAACCGATGATCATATGTTTGATCTCGGCGGAAGCAGCACCCCCGCTGCGCCGAAAACCGGCAAGGCCGCCTCTGCGCCGGTTGAACGTAAAGTACTGACCGCCGACAATCGCCTTCAGTTCGAGAAAGAGCTCCTCGGCTTTTACGTGACCGGCCATCCGATGAATGCGTATGAAGGTCTCGCGGAGTCCATCAACACGTATGCTATCGAGGATCTGTTGCTCCAAGGTGATCGCGTGGAGTTCCGCCTCTGCGGCATCGCGAGTAATATCATCAAGCGACTCTCCAAGAAGGATAATCGCCCGTGGGCGGCGTTCACCCTGGCGACGAAGAAGGGCACCGTCAGCCTGAACATGTTTGCCGACGGTTATGAGAACTACGGCAAAAGCCTGCAGGAAAACGCGACGGTCCTCGTGCAAGGCAACATCATCGTCAATCAGGAGGGCCCCCGCATCAACGTGAAGGAGCTCTACCCGCTCGACGGCCAGATCGCCGGGATCGTAAAGAAGGTGACGTGGCTGCTCCATCCGGAGCATCCGGAGATCTCCGCGTTCCTGAAACAATTGCGCGATGTACTCAACCACCAGGCAGGCGAGACGCGCATGCAGTTCGGTTTTGTTTTTGAGGACCGGGTCACGACGATCGCGGAGGTGAGTTCCGCGTTGTCGTGGAAGGTGAATGCGGCGGCCTTCCAGCAATTGCGGGCACATCCCGCGGTCGCTGGCGTACAACTGGAAACGCGACCGGTGGAATTGAAGGACGATCGCCGCTGGAAGAAACGGGGCTGAGGTCGGAAGTCCGATGTCTGAGGGCTGAGGGCTGAGGTGATACAGACATTCCTGTCTGTTCCGTTCCCTCTGATTCCGTCGCCGGAGGGACTCGGTCAGAAATAAACGCTCAAATCTACTTGGGCTTGAGTCGCGATCCGGCGTTGCTGGCTCAGTCACCTATCGGAGATAGGCTCCGTCGCCAGCGCCTTGGCTGGCGACCCAATCCCGACGCAGCTCTGCGCGTTTATTTCTGACCGAGTCCCTTAGGCGCAAACGACCCAAGGCGCAGTCAACCCAAGGCACAGACAGGAATGTCTGTGTCACCCCGGGCGATCCATTCCCGGACGATCCATTCGCCGCTTTCCTTCGCCGCGTTCCACGTATTACGTGATTTGGATCATGGTCGAATCCGCCGTCCTTAATCACGCCGCCCGCATCCTGACCGCTGTCGCCCAGGAGGGCGTTCCCGCGGATGGTGCGCTGCGTCATTACTTTCTGGAGACGCGACATTTGGGTCCGAGCGATCGACGCAGCATCAGCCGTGCGGTCTTCGCTTATTACCGGTGGCTGCAATGGTTGGATCACGATCTCTCGCTGCAAAAAAAGCTCGTGAAGGCGACCGCGCTGCAGACGCGTTTCAATGCGGACGAGACCTCGGTAAAGCCGGAAACGCTGGCGGCGCGCGCCATTCCTGCGTGGCTGCACGACGAGATGGATGTCCCGCCTGAGTACCTTCGCCATCTCCAGCGCGAGCCGGTGCTCTGGCTCCGGGCCCGCCCTGGAACGGCGCAGAAACTGGCCCGCGAACTCGGCCAGTGCGAGGTCTCGGACCGCGCGCCGGATGCTCTTCGTTTTACCGGCACGCAGGACCTTTTCACGACGCCGGCGTTTCATCGCGGCGCCTTCGAGATCCAGGACCTCGCCTCGCAACTCGTCGGCCATGCCTGCGCGCCGAATCCCGGGGAAACGTGGTGGGATGCTTGCGCGGGAGAAGGGGGCAAACTCCTCCACCTCGCTGATCTCATGGGCAACAAAGGCGTGATCTGGGGCAGCGATCGCAACGAGCGTCGCCTGCAAATCCTCAAGCGCCGCACTTCCCGCGCGCAGATTTTCAATTACCGCGTCGCTTCCTGGAACGGCTCCGCGCAACTCCCGACCAAAACGAAATTCGACGGTATTCTGGTGGATGCTCCGTGCAGTGGCGTGGGCACATGGCACCGCAACCCGCACGCGCGCTGGTCCACTTCGGTGGAAGACGTCCGCGAACTCGCCGTTACCCAACGCGCCCTGCTCGAGCACGTCGCGGGCGCGCTGAAACCCGGCGGTCGTCTGATC